>CACXGH010000098.1 GCA_902767175.1 uncultured Ruminococcus sp. | reverse complement strand
CCTTCGGCAGAGGTGTCCACCGGACACCCGCACCCTCTATAGGCGGCGGGGGGACATATGTACGTCGGTGGCGGGTTAAAATCCCCCACCGACGCCCGGAGGAGCTAAAGCTCCCCGACGTCTGTTGACGGCGTCTCTCGCTCCAATCAAGCGAGCTTGTTGGAGCTTTGCTCCTTGTTTAACCGTTCACTAAAATTGGTTTTTATTTGGCAATATGAACAAAAAATAATTCGATTTTGCGAATAAATATTAGATGAATTATAAATCTGATTAAAAATCCTTTTACCGTATTGAATTTTACCGTGAAAAGTGGTAAATTAGTATTTGGTGATATGGACTTAAATTTACGGCTGTATCAGGGCGAACAGAAAATTTGAATTCTGTCAGATGTTGATTTTTGAAGGGAGTATAACAATGCCTTACGAATTTGAAAATGAAATGGAAACCATAGTACATATTAAGGTTGTAGGTGTCGGCGGCGGCGGCGGAAATGCCGTTGACCGAATGGTAGAGTATGTTTCGGGAGTTGAGTTTATCTCTATCAATACAGATAAGCAGGCTCTTAACCGCTCTAAGGCATCACAGAAAATACAGATAGGCGAAAAGCTTACACACGGCAAGGGCGCAGGCTCCAAGCCCGAAATAGGCGAGAAGGCTGCCGATGAAAGCAGAGAGGTGATCGCCGAGCTGCTCAAGGATACAGATATGGTATTCATCACGGCAGGTATGGGCGGCGGCACAGGTACAGGAGCTGCTCCTGTAGTTGCCCAGATCGCAAAGGATATGGGTATTCTTACTGTCGGTATTGTAACAACACCCTTCCTCTTTGAAGGAAAGCGCCGCATGGATCAGGCTCAGGCCGGTATTCAGAAGCTCCAGCAGCACGTTGATTCACTTATCGTTATCCCCAACGAAAGACTCAAGCATATCAGTGAGGAAAAGATCACACTCCAGAACGCTTTCTTTGCTGCAGATGATGTCCTTCGTCAGGGCGTACAGAGCATTACAGACCTTATCGTTCTGCCCGGTCTTGTAAACCTTGACTTTGCGGACGTTACATCAGTAATGAAGGACGCAGGCTATGCTCTCATGGGTGTCGGTGTTGCTTCGGGTAAGGATAAGGCTAAGGTAGCCGCTCAGAATGCTATTACAAGTCCTCTGCTCGGTACTTCCATACAGGGCGCTAAGGGACTTATCGTTAATATCAAGGCTTCTCCCGATATCGGACTTGATGATATTCAGGACGCTTCAACAATGATCTCAGAGCAGGCAGATGAAGATGCTATCATCATCTGGGGTGCTGCTCTCGATGAGGAAATGGAAGACTCTATCAGCGTTATCGTTATCGCTACGGGTTTCCCTACTACGGATAACTATGTTCCTCCTGTACCGATCAGAAAGGAAGAAAGAAAGCCCTCTCCCTTTCAGTACAGCTCTCCTGTAGCAACAAAGCCTGAGCCTATGCGCTACAGTGCTCCTGCAAGACCTCTTGATAAGGTGTCAAGACCTGCACAGCCTGCATATCAGCAGCCTGCATATCAGCAGCCTGCATACGGCAGCCGTCCTGCTGCTCCTGTTGACAATACACAGCAGGCTCCCGTATTCCCGAATGCCGCTACCAAAGCTCCTGCAGCCAAGCCCGCAAAGCCTGCTGCTCCTCAGTCACCTGTTCCGGGCGACTCAGATGATTCATATATGGATATTATGAAGATCTTCAACAACTGATGATCTGAAATTCAGAAGCCTGCCGTTTATACGACAGGCTTTGACTTTATAATATAGAGGCAGTTACAAACGATCTATAAAGAAAAAGGAGCGGGAACATGAAAACAAAGCACTTAATAGACCTTGAGAGCCTTTCCGTCAGTGAGCTGATGGAGGTAATAGAGCTTGCAAACCGGATAAAGGACGACCCGAAAGCATATTCTGAGGTATGCAAGGGAAAGATACTTGCGACCCTGTTCTATGAGCCTTCTACAAGAACACAGATGTCCTTCAAGACAGCTATGCTGAGACTCGGCGGAAGTATCATAGGCTTTGACAATCCTCAGAATTCATCGGTTTCCAAGGGCGAAAGCCTTAAGGATACCATAACAGTAGTAGGCGGTTATGCCGATATAATAGCAATAAGACATTATAAAGAGGGTGCCGCAAAGGCTGCCTCTCTTTATTCGGCAGCGCCTGTAATAAATGCAGGTGACGGAGGACATCTCCACCCGACTCAGACACTTACCGACATAGTAACATTGTATAATGAAAAGGGAACGCTTGACAATATGTGCATAGGTCTTTGCGGAGACCTTAAAAACGGAAGAACGGTGCATTCGCTTATTAAAACAATGTCTCATTTCAAGGGCAACAGCTTTGTGCTGATATCTACCCCTGAATTGGGTGTGCCTCAGTATATAAAGGATATAATGAATGCTTCGGGCTGCAGATATACGGAAGTCAGCAGTCTTAATGAGGCAATGCCTATGCTTGACGTGCTTTATATGACGAGAATTCAGCGTGAACGCTTCAAGAGCTATGAGGATTACGAAAGACAGAAGGGTGTTTTCGTGCTTGACCGTGAGAAGCTCAGGCTTGCAAAGCGTGATATGAAGATACTTCATCCGCTGCCGAGAGTTGATGAGATAGCGGAAGAAGTCGATTATGACGACAGGGCAAAGTATTTTATTCAGACAGTTTACGGAATGTATGCAAGAATGGCTCTTATAATGAAAATGCTTGAAAATGCCGACAGAAAGCCAATGCCGAGACAGTCTGACACACATCAGGCAAAATGTAACAACCCCAACTGCATAAGCTGCAGTGAGGAATATCTGCCGAGACTCTTCAAACCCTTGGGCGGAGATATGCTTCTGTGCAAATACTGTGATGGAAGAAATCTTATCTGATAAGGTTCCGTCTGTGCGGAACAGCACGGAAGGCACCTGCTCAGGCACCTGCGGTGACAGAAATAAGAGGGCTTTATTGTACGTGCAAAAAGAAGTGTGATAACGGCAGATACTTTTGCTGACAAAACAAGAATTATTACAGCTTGAATTATTATTGTGAGGTGCAAGGTTATGGATATTAAAAAATGTCTGTCTGCATTTGCTGCCTGTACTGCGGCTCTGTGCCTTTTGTCAGGCTGCGGTATAAGTCTGTCCTTTAACTTTGATGACAGCTCACACAGTGTCGATAATTGGGGGGATATCTTTTCGGCAGTGTCCGTCCCCGAACGCAGTTATCACAATACATCAAGCTATGCAGTGACAGATACCAATGAAAAATATGACTATTCTCAGAAAAATACACTCGATGAGGAGCAGACAGACCTGTATAACAGGCTTGTTGTTCTTCTTGACGATCATACAACGGCATTTGAGTTTGAGAATATAACAGCGGAGGATTTCAAGACCGCTTATTATGCCGTGCTGTACGACCACCCCGAATTCTTCTGGCTTAGTCAGAGCTATTCCTATACCACACGGACTCTTGACGACAGAACGGAGCTGAGTATTGAGCCTGTTTTATTCAGTGATGATATTGACGAAATAAAGCAGGCAGCAGTCAGGCTTGACGAAATTGCCGACAGATTAGCTCAGGAGGCTGAGGCTCAGGGGGATCTATTCAGCAAAGTAAAGTATGTTCATGACTATATAATAGACAATACCGAATATGACACGCAGGCGATGGAGCAGGTCATGTCTGGCAGAAGCGAAGGAATTGTGAACGCTTCAACAGCTTACGGCTGTCTTGTTGAAAACAAGGCGATATGTTCGGGATATTCGACTGCTTTCCAGCTTATTATGAAAAGACTCGGAATAGAGTGCGGCCCGGTAAACGGCAAAAGAGCAACCGAAACGGGTGCGCATCAATGGAACTATGTCTGTCTGGACGGAGAATACTATTATATTGATGTGACATGGGACGACCCTATAAGAGATGACGGTCAGGCTGCAAAGACGTATGAGTATTTTCTGATATCCGAAGATGATCTGTCATATACGCATTCTAAGGACAGCAAGCCTGCCGTTCCTGTATGCAGCGGAACAAGATATAATTACTACAGATATAACGGGACTTACTTTGATTGGTATGATTTTGACGATGTCCGTGCTGCTGCGGATATGTTCAGAGGAGACAGCGGATTTTCCGTAAAGTTCTCATCGCCTGATATGCTTCAGACGGCTGTTGATGATCTGATAACCGGGCAGCGCATTTTTGATATAGACTATATAAATAACGGAATACAGTATTCCGTGAGTGTATCGGGCTGTATACTGAATATAAGCTACTGACCGGCGGCAGGCTGCAGCCGATTGGCTTATTAAGAAATAATATGCGGCAGTTTATTATCCGCATCGAAAAGAAATGTAACATTATAACAAACGTCGATGTCTCCCGAGTCTCGCCTGCCGGCTCGGTCGGTGCTTCTGCCTTCGGCAGAGGTGTCCACCGGACACCCGCACCCTCTATAGGCGGCGGGT
>CACXGH010000097.1 GCA_902767175.1 uncultured Ruminococcus sp. | reverse complement strand
GGTGTCCGGTGGACACCTCTGCCGAAGGCAGAAGCACCGACCGAGCCGGCAGGCGAGACTCGGGGGACATCGACGCTTGTTATAATAGTATTATATCATATATAGCCATGAAAACACCATATAAAAAACAGTTCATATAAAATATTTTTGGCTGAAACATATTTTTCTTATTTGTTTTTTAGGAAAGTGTGCGCTAATTTCTTTATTCAATAAAACCGCCGGAGTGCCAATGGAAATCAATTTTGCCGGGACAGTCACATGGGGAAAAACCTTTTCCGGCGGAAAAAGGGTTATTCCCCATACCCCTTTCCTAAAACCGCTGACTAAATCTATGAATATAAACATAAAAGTCAATTTTTAGAAGAAGGAATTTATACGCTCTCATATATCAGTTTTAAAAGTTGATTTCCGTGCATTTTTGTATGTAAATCAATTTTGCCCTCTGTGGGAAACCCTTTGCTGCGGTGAAGCAAAGAAGTACAGACTATTTGATGTGAAGCCGTTTTTATCCTCTGAGTCCCTTCCGAAAAAGATACTTTTACAAAACCGCTTATCATACCGGACTCCCATTAGAAGTAGTATCAGCAACCTGTACAGGCAGACATATCAGAAGATGAGGTTTAGTTTTGTCATTTGAGATCATACACGGACGCTTTTATGCAAAAAGACTGCCCTGATACGATGGCTGATTTCCGTATCAGGGCAGACCTTTTATTTATAATTGGATTGGAGGAAACACATATCAGTCAGCGAACAGGGGTGTTGAGAGGTAACGGTCGCCTGTATCCGGGAAGAGAGCTACAATGAGCTTGCCCTTGTTTTCAGGTCTCTTTGCGAGTTCTATTGCCGCATGAAGAGCAGCACCTGATGAAATACCAACAAGGAAGCCTTCTTTGCGTGCAACAAGCTTGCCTGCTGCAAATGCGTCATCGTTCTCGACTGCGATTATCTCGTCATATATGTCTGTATCAAGTGTATCAGGAACAAAGCCTGCGCCGATACCCTGTATCTTATGAGGTCCTGCAACACCCTTTGAAAGAACGGGAGAGCCTGCAGGCTCAACTGCAACTACCTTGACATCACTTTTCTGCGCTTTGAGATACTTGCCTATGCCGGAAACAGTGCCGCCTGTGCCTACACCTGCAACAAAAATGTCTACCTTGCCGTCAGTATCGTTCCATATTTCAGGACCCGTTGTACGGTAATGAGCTTCAGGATTTGCAGGGTTAACAAACTGTCCGGGAATAAAGCTGTTCGGAAGCTCACTTGCAAGCTCGTTTGCCTTCTCGATTGCGCCCTTCATGCCCTTTGAGCCGTCTGTAAGAACAAGCTCTGCGCCGTAAGCCTTGAGAAGATTTCTTCTTTCAACGCTCATCGTCTCAGGCATGGTAAGAATTATACGATACCCTCTTGCTGCGGCAACTGCCGCAAGACCGATTCCTGTGTTACCGCTTGTAGGCTCGATGATTACCGAGTCTTTTACAAGAAGTCCTTTTTCCTCAGCATCGTCTATCATTGCCTTTGCGATTCTGTCCTTTACACTGCCTGCCGGATTGAAATACTCAAGCTTTACTGCTATCTTGGCTTCAAGCTTGTTTTCCTGCTCGATGTTTTTAAGCTCTAAAAGCGGTGTTCCGCCGATAAGGTCTGTAATTGTCTCATAAATTTTCATGATTATCTCTCCTATATAATTATTTTTGTTTTTGAAATGGAATAATAACTATGCGTCAACATCGTTTGCTCAGCTTTGCTTTCATAAAAAAGACCTCATTTCATAAAACTTAGTAATCCTACTAAAATGATAGGCTTATTATAACACCATTTTTCCTTCTTGTCAATCATTAATGCAAAAAAATTTTAATTTATTACAATTCTTTTTGCTTGACAGTAAAAAACAGCGGTAATATAATTTAGCTAATACGAATATATGGAGGAAAATATGCTTGTTATTGGCGGCGTGCTGCCGCTTTAGTTTTGCGACGTCAGAATATATGGCGGCAGCTTATTGTATGCACCGTGAATTTATCAATTATATAGTATTCAATACAACTGACTGATAAAGGAGGAAGAAATATGATGGTAATTGACTGTCATGCACATATCTACCACAAAAAACTTGCTGCCCGTGCTGTAAAGGGAGTAGGGGAGTTCTATGATGTACCTATGAGCTGCAGCGGTACTACAGAGGAGCTTGCGGAAATTGCGTCAAGAGGAAAGGTGAACAGGTTTATTGTGAATTCGGTAGCTATGAATGCTAAAAGTGTTAAAAAACTTAACGATTTTGTGGCTCAGGAATGTTCTGCTCATAGTGAATTCATAGGTCTTGGCACATTATATCCCGACCTTGAAAATATTGATGAGGAGATAGACAGGATAATATCTTCAGGACTCAAGGGAATAAAGCTTCATCCGGATACACAGAATTTTGATGCTGACTGTCCTGCGGCAATGAAAATGTACGAAAAAATAAGCGGACGTCTGCCTTTGCTGATACACAGCGGTGATTACAGATATGACCGATCGCACCCTAAAAGGATAGCTAATATAATAGACAGCTTTCCCGGGCTTACTGTAGTAGCGGCTCATCTCGGAGGATGGTCGATATTTGAAGAGGCTGTTCCATATATGAAGGATAGAAATAACTATATGGATATTTCAAGTGTAATGCCGTTTATGAAGCCGGATAGGGTGTATGAGCTGATCAAGCTGTACGGTGCCGACAGGCTTATGTTCGGGTCAGATTTTCCGATGTGGGATCCCGAAAAGGAATATGAGGATTTTATGAAACTTCCTTTTTCTGATGAGGAAAGGGAAAAGATACTATGGAAAAATGCTGCAGACGTCTTTGGCATTGAAGTATAATAGATTTATAAACAAAAAGTCAGTGAACCGCAATTCACTGACTTTTGTTTTATTCAAATATTATTGAAACTCCTTAACAGCAGCGAGGAGTTCTTCTGTTTTATCGGTTTTCTCCCATGCAACGCCTAAATCCTCTCTGCCCATGTGACCATATGCGGAAAGCTCTCTGTAAATGGGGCGGTCAAGCCGGAGCTGGTTTATTATTGCAGCAGGACGGAGGTCGAATACCTTGTCTACAGCCTTGCTGAGTATTTCTTCGCTGACTTTTCCTGTGCCGAAGGTCTCGACCATTACAGAAACAGGTCTTGCGACACCGATAGCATAGGAGAGCTGTATCTCGCACTTTGCTGCAAGTCCGGCGGCTACGATGTTCTTTGCGACATATCTTGCAGCGTATGCAGCACTTCTGTCAACCTTTGTCGGGTCCTTGCCTGAAAAAGCACCGCCGCCGTGACGGGAGTATCCGCCGTATGTATCGACGATTATCTTTCTTCCCGTAAGTCCGCTGTCTCCTGCAGGACCGCCGATAACAAAACGTCCTGTCGGGTTTACAAGTATCTTTGTGTTTTCGTCCATTATATCACCGGAAATAACAGGTGTTATAACGTTGGCAATGAGGTCACGGCGGATCGTTTCTATATCCGTATCCTCGTCATGCTGCGTTGAGATAAGGATAGTATCTATCCTTACAGGTCTGTTGTTTTCATCGTATTCCACGGTTACCTGCGTCTTTCCGTCAGGACGGAGATAGGGGATAGTTCCGTTCTTCCTTACCTCTGCAAGACGCTTGGCAAGCTTATGAGCAAGGCTTATAGGCAGCGGCATAAGCTCCTCTGTTTCATCACAGGCAAAGCCGAACATGATTCCCTGATCCCCTGCACCTATTTTATCAAGGCTGTCACTGTTGCTGTCACGGTATTCATATGACGAATTAACACCCATTGAAATATCGGGGGACTGAGAATGGATAGATGTGATTACGGCACATGAGCTGCCGTCAAAGCATACCTTCGGGTCGTTGTAGCCTATAGATGTAATTACCTCCCGGGCTATCTTGTCAACATCAACAGTAGCGGTAGATGAGATCTCTCCCATAATGAGAACGAGACCTGTAGCTGCTGTTACCTCACAGGCAACGTGGGCTTTCGGATCAAGCTTTAATATTTCGTCAAGTACCGCATCGGAAATGCGGTCGCACATTTTGTCGGGATGTCCTTCTGTTACGGACTCTGATGTAAAAAGATGATTGGCCATTTCATTTTTCCTTTCTTAATTAAAGAGGTTATATTTTTAATGATCTTATCCGGACAAATAAAAAGCTGTCCGGCATTACCGAACAGCGTTATGTTCAACTCATCTTTCGGTAATACCGCAGGATTTGGCACCTTACTTTCTCAATAAAGCAGGTTGTCGGACTTCATAGGGCCTGTTCCCTCCGTCACTCCGGATAAGCTTTTATTTAATTCCTGCATGATTATATCATCAGGAACGCCTTATGTCAATCAAAAAAGTAAACTTTTGTTATTATTTGAAATATTTTGTATAAAATCCGTTTTTTTTGTTTCTAATTACCTTAAGGAACCACTGAATAAACACAGCTTACGGTCCGGAGCCTGTCTTGCCTGCACATTTTTAGCTGTCCCGCACGAAAATTACCTTGACAACCGAAAGGCTGCCTGCGCTCTTTTTGAACAACCGGACTAAAAATTGCTGACAAGGTACAGGCACCGGATCCAATCAGCGCTTCTTTATACTGCTTTTAATGGGAGTCTGGTATTATATACCTCCGTGCTGTGAAAAAAATATCGCTGAAGGCTGAGAAAAAGGCTGAGAAAGAGTGAGAGAAAAAGGCTGAGAAAGAGTGAATAAAGTCTTGACAAAAGGGAATGTATAGTGTATAATAGTGAGCGGTGTAAAGTGAAATACTTTACAGAATGCCAAAGAGGAGGCTGAACTGTATGTCCAAGAATTTCGAGGTCTCGTCTCTGCTTGATTATTACGGTATGCTTCTTACTGATAAGCAGCGTGAGGCGGTAGAGTATTATTATAATGACGACCTGTCTCTGGGAGAGATAGCAGAAAATCTTGATATATCAAGGCAGGGCGTGCGTGACAGCATCAAGCGTGCAGAGACTATTATGTTTGAGGCGGAAGAAAAGCTCGGACTGCTCAGAAACAGCAGACAGCTCAGGGAAAGTCTTGACAGTATCAGGAAAAACATAGATATTATAGATGATCTTAACATAAAGAGATATCGCTCCAACGATATAAACCAGAGTATCAAGGTCATACTTGCGGAGCTTGAAAAGCTGAATGAAATGTAACATATAAGGGGTGTGAGATATGGCATTTGAAGGACTGTCCGAAAAGCTGAGTGCTGCCTTCAAAAGACTTAGAAATAAAGGCAAGCTGACGGAAAGCGATGTCAAGAGTGCTATGAGAGAAGTACGAATGGCACTTCTTGAGGCTGATGTTAACTATAAAGTCGCAAAGGATTTTACGGCTAAGGTAACAGAACGTGCCGTAGGTGCAGATGTAATGGAGAGCCTTACTCCTGCACAAATGGTAATAAAGATAGTAAACGAAGAGCTTACGGCTCTTATGGGTGCCGAGGAAACAAGACTGAACTATGCGAATAAACCGCCTACAATCATAATGATGTGCGGTCTGCAGGGTTCCGGTAAAACAACACACAGTGCAAAGTTGGCAAAGATGCTCAAGAAAAACGGACACCGTCCGCTGCTTGCTGCCTGCGATATTTACAGACCGGCTGCTATAGAGCAGCTCAAGGTAGTAGGCGGACAGGCAGGAGCTGCAGTCTTTGAAATGGGACAGGAAAACCCTGTAATTATTGCAAAGGAAGCAGTAAAGCACGCAAAGGATCACGGCAATGACATTGTTATTCTCGATACGGCAGGACGTCTGCACATTGACGAAAAGCTCATGAATGAGCTTAAGGAAGTAAAAGCGGAGGTATCGCCCGATGAGATTCTGCTTGTTGTTGACTCGATGACAGGACAGGACGCTGTAAATGTCGCAAAGTCCTTCGATGAGCTGCTTGATATCAGCGGTGTTATCCTGACAAAGCTTGACGGTGATACAAGAGGCGGTGCCGCACTGTCTGTCAAGGCAGTTACAGGAAAGCCGATAAAGTTTGCCGGAATAGGTGAGAAGCTTGACGACCTCGAAGTATTCCATCCTGACAGAATGGCGTCAAGAATACTCGGCATGGGTGATGTGCTCACACTTATCGAGGATGCCGAAAACCGTCTGGATCAGAAAAAAGCCGAGGAAATGGCTAAGAAGTTCCAGCAGAATAAATTTGATATGAACGACCTGTTTGAGCAGATGCAGCAGATAAAGAAAATGGGATCTATAAAGAATATTCTTTCAAAGATACCCGGTATCAGCAAGCAGGTAAGAGAAATGGATTTCGATGACAGGGCAATGGACAGGGTGGCTGCTATTATACAGTCAATGACGAAGAAGGAACGTGAAGAGCCTTCTATAATCAACCCGTCACGAAAGAAAAGAATTGCAGCAGGAAGCGGTATGAAGGTAGAGGATGTAAACCGCCTTATGAAGCAGTTTGAGGAGATGCAGAAGTTCATGAAGGGTATGAACGCAAGAGACAAGCACGGCAGAAGAAAGCGCCTGCCCGGTCTTGGCGGAATTCCGATGAACCCGAGTATGCTCCACGGTCAGGGCGACGGCAAGAGAAAGAAAAAGTCCTGATACCGGACTCCCATCAAAAGTGTCTGCTTTTAATCAGAAAGCAGTATGAGCAGTAATTATCAAGTCTTTCACCCAATAATATATTGGTGAAAATATAAAAAACAAAGACTGTGCAAAAGCACTATGTCAGAATTTATGGAGGTAAATTTAAAATGGCAGTAAAGATCAGACTTCGCCGTGTAGGCGCAAAGAAAGCACCCTTCTATCGTGTAGTTGTAGCGGATTCAAGATATCCCCGTGACGGCAGATTCATTGAGGAGATCGGCACATATCACCCCCTCGACCGCAATGAAGAGGAGCAGTTCAAGGTAGATGCAGAAAAGGCAAAGAAGTGGATCGCTGACGGCGCTCAGCCCACAGATACAGTAAAGGCACTTCTCAAGAAAAACAATGTCATCTGATGATATTGTCCGGAGGAAAAAATGGAAGAATTACTTGTTTCTATCGTTAAAGGACTTGTAGAAAAGCCCGATGCCGTTACAGTTACAGTTGACGAAAAGAACGAAGAGGATATAGTTGTATATCATCTTCATGTTGATGAGAACGATATGGGCAGGGTTATTGGCAGACAGGGACGCATAGCTAAGGCTATCCGTACAGTAATGAGAGCCGCTGCTGCAAGAAACGATGAAAAGATCCAGGTCGAGATCGACTAAAGATCATGATTTCGGGGAAGCCCTTAAGGGTTTCCCTTTTATTATACAGTAAAAGGAGATGATAACCTTGAAAAAGCAGTATATTGAAGCAGGCAGGATAGTCGGAACGCACGGTCTCAGAGGAGAGGTGCGTATTGACCCTTGGTGCGACAGCGCTGATTTTCTTTGCGGCTTTAAAAGGCTTTATGACTCAGCCGGCAGGGAAATGAAGGTGAAAAGAGCAAGGGTCCATAAAAATGTCGCCGTTGTGCTGTTTGCCGGTACGGATACAATTGAACAGGCTGATCTGCTGAGAGGAAGGATAGTCTATATTGACAGGAACGATGCAGTCCTTCCGGAGGGAGTAAACTTTATTCAGGATCTTATCGGTCTCAGTGTACAGGACGCAGACAGCGGTATTGTTTACGGTACTGTTACTGACGTGATCAAGACAGGAGCTAATGATGTGTATCAGGTGGAAAAGGACGGAAGGGAATATCTTCTGCCTGTGATACCTGATGTCGTTATAGAAAAGGATATTGACGGCGGTGTAATAAAGATAAGACCTATCAAGGGGATATTTGACGATGAGGATTGATATAATAACGCTGTTTCCTGAAATGTGCGACACTGTGCTGAATGAAAGTGTTATCGGCAGGGCGAGAAAAAAAGGCATAATGGAGCTTGTGTGCCATCAGCTAAGGGATTATGCGTTCGATAAGCACAGGAGAGTTGACGACTCTACATACGGCGGAGGAATGGGAATGCTGATGAAGGCGGAGCCTATAGCGCTTTGCTTTGAGGATATTTGCAGACAGATAGGAAAGAAGCCGCATTTTATATATCTTTCTCCGAAAGGAAGGGTAGTTACGCAGGAAAAGGTACGGAAACTTGCAGAATATGAAAATCTGTGCCTTTTATGCGGCCACTATGAGGGTGTAGACCAGAGAGTGCTTGATACCTTTGTTGATGAGGAAATATCTATCGGCGATTATGTTCTTACAGGCGGAGAACTGCCGGCACTTGTGCTTACTGACAGTATATGCCGTATGATACCGGGTGTGCTTTCAGACGATCTTTGCTTTGAGGAGGAAAGCCACTATAATGGGCTGCTTGAATATCCGCAGTATACCAAGCCCGCCGAGTGGAGGGGCATGAGCGTGCCGGAGGTGCTTTTAAGCGGTCATCATGCCAATATAGAGAAGTGGAGAAGGGAAACATCTCTTGAGGAAACAGCAAGGCTCAGACCGGATATGCTTAGAAATGCACAGCTTGACGATAAGGATATCAGGTTCCTCAGGGAAAAAGGGATAATAAAACAATAATGGCATTATTGTGCAAGTTAAAAGATTAGGCAAAAGTGCCCAAAAGTGGTTGATTGTCATTGTTTTTGCCATTATGACGGGCAGAACCGGTTTTATTTTATAATTGTAATTCGGAATTATAATGAGTATGATTATTGCAATTATCTTAATAAAATCATTAAATAATCTTAAAACAGTGAAATTATTCTTGGCTATGTATTTGAATTTGTGATCTATTGAACAGATCTTATATGTGATAAATGACGAAAAGAAATACAAAATAGTTGATAATGTTATTTATATTCTACAATATTTTTCGGAATAAAGTGAATATATCGACATATTGTTACAGTAAAATGAAAAAATAAAGAAAATCACAAAGAAAAAGCGAACCGGACACAGTCGTTTTTTGAAAATACTCTTTATCAAGCATAAAAATTTTCAACATTTATGTCAATCTGCACAAAAACGAGGTTTATAAAAAGAATGCCAATCGTACATAAATCCAAAGTTTCGTAAAACAGTTGATAATTGCTCAATTTATGCTATAATTGTAATATAAATCAAGGCAGGCAGTAAGGTGCTGTCCATAAGCTTTGGTTGAAATATAAGGGGATCAAATTTTTGTTGAGGAGGAATATTGATGTTTGTTAAGGAAGTAATGGTACAGAATCAGGTAGGTCTTCATGCTCGTCCTGCTACTTTCTTTATCCAGAAGGCTAATGAATTCAAGTCATCTATCTGGATCGAGAAAGAGGAGAGAAGAGTTAACGCAAAGAGCCTTCTCGGTGTACTTTCACTCGGTATTGTCGGCGGTACAACCATTAAGGTAATGGCTGACGGCGCTGATGAGGAAACAGCCGTTGAGAGCCTTGTAAAGCTGATTCAGTCCGGTTTCTCAGAATAATTTTTATTCCCGTTCATGAAAGCACTGTCGAAAAGACGGTGCTTTTCTATTTTACTGAATAATCATGAATAAACGAATATTACTAAATAATAAAGCGGCGGAGCATTTTCCGCCGCTTTATTATTGGGGGCTTAGTCTTTAGCCCTTATTTTTAATATATTCATCAATTGCCTTTGCAGCAGCCTTACCGGCTCCCATTGCAAGAATGACGGTAGCAGCACCTGTAACGGCGTCACCGCCTGCATAAACGCCTTCACGGCTCGTAAGACCTCCTTCACCGTCGGTTACAATACAGCCGTGCCTGTTTGCTTCAAGTCTGGGTGTTGTCGAACGGATAAGCGGATTAGGACTTGTGCCGATAGCCATTATCATTGTATCAATGTCGAGAATAAATTCGCTGCCTTCTTTTGGCGACGGTTTGCGTCTGCCGCTTGCATCAGGCTCTCCAAGCTCCATTTCAATGCACTTCATGCCGCAGACCTCGCCGTTTTCATCTCCGAGCACCTCTACAGGATTGGTGAGCGTTTTGAAGATAACACCCTCCTCCATAGCGTGCTCGACCTCTTCCTTTCGTGCCGGCAGTTCCTCCATACCTCTGCGGTATACGATGTATACCTCCTCGGCACCGATTCTCATTGCGGAACGGGCTGCGTCCATTGCAACGTTTCCTCCGCCTACTACGGCAACTCTTTTGCTGTGCTTTATAGGGGTTTTGCTGCCTTTTTTATATGCCTTCATAAGATTTATTCTTGTCAGATATTCATTTGCAGAATATACTCCCTTAAGGCTTTCGCCGGGGATATTCATAAATCTCGGCAGACCGGCACCGCTTCCGATATATACAGCCTCATTGCCCATTTCAAACAGCTCATCTATGGTCAGTATCTTGCCGATTACCATGTTTGTCTCTATATCAACACCGATCGCCTTCAGGTTATCTATTTCCTTCTGTACTATTATCTTGGGAAGGCGGAACTCGGGAATACCGTATACCAACACTCCTCCTGCAAGGTGAAGTGCCTCGTAAACCGTTACCTTATATCCGGCTTTTGCCAGATCTCCCGCCGCTGTAAGACCGCTCGGGCCGGCACCGATTATCGCTACCTTATGACCGTTCTGAACAGGCATTTCGGGCTTCTCTGTGCAGTGCTCCCTGTGGTAGTCGGCAACAAATCTTTCAAGCCTGCCTATGCCTACACTTTCGCCCTTTATTCCTCTTACACATTTGCCCTCACATTGATTTTCCTGCGGACATACCCTTCCGCATACCGCAGGCAGAGAGCTTGACTGAGAAATTATCTGATAAGCTCCTTCCATATCCTCATTTGCTGCTCTTTCAATGAATGCAGGAATATTGATAGATACAGGGCAGGCAGTAGTACAGGGCTTGTTTTTGCAGTTAAGACAGCGTCTTGCTTCATTTACCGCCATTTCGTATGTATAGCCGAGAGCTACCTCGTCAAAATTATGTTTTCTTACGTCCGGCTCCTGAACGGGCATCGGGCATTTTTTTGTGTCGTTATTTCTTGTAAATGCCATGTCACTGAACCTCCTTTTTGAACAAATCACAGGACTCTTCACGGGCGTGTGCTTCAAAATCCCTGTACATTGTTCCTCTGTGCATTGCTTCGTCAAAATCGACTAAATGGCCGTCAAAGTCCGGACCGTCAACGCAGGCAAACTTTGTCTCTCCTCCGACAGTAAGACGGCAGCCTCCGCACATTCCCGTTCCGTCTATCATTATCGGATTCATGCTTACTATTGTTTTTATATTGTATTTCTTTGTCAGCAGACAGACAAACTTCATCATGATAAGGGGACCTATTGCGATAACCTCATCATACTGATTGCCTTCCTTTATCAGTTCCTCAAGTGCATTTGTTACAAGTCCCTTCTTTCCGTAGCTTCCGTCATCTGTCATTATGCGAAGCTCCGAGCTTACAGATCTGAATTCGTCCTCAAGTATTATAAGGTCTTTGTTTCTGAAGCCTGCAATGCTGTGTACCTCACAGCCGAGAGATGAAAGCTTTTTGGCAATAGGGTATGCTATAGCACAGCCTACACCGCCGCCTACAACAGCCACTTTTTTCAATCCGTCTGTTTCACTCGGCTTTCCTAAAGGACCTGCAAAGTCCTGCAGGCATTCACCTTCATTCAAAGTGTCAAGCTCCATAGTGGAGCCTCCGACTATCTGATATATAATAGTTACAGTTCCCTTTTCACGGTCGAAATCTGCAATGGTAAGAGGAACCCTCTCACTGTCCTCTTTTGCTCTGAAAATAATGAACTGTCCCGGCTCAGCCTTTTTCGCAATGAGCGGCGCTTCTATTTCCATAAGCGAAACTGTAGGATTTAACGCTTTTTTTCTTAATATTTTATACATCTCCATACTTTCCTTTCTGTAAAGCATAGTTTTCAGGGTATATGAATTCATTAAACATTGCTTTTATTATATCATATATCATGCTTTCATAAAAGAGGAAATTTTGAAAAAATGCAATTTTGGTATCTGTTTCCTTCAATTTGTTTTCCTTAAATTTGTTTTGGAATAAACAGCCATTGTTCTTTTTTTCCAATAAAGGATTAAATTAAAAAAAGCGGAAAAATTTTTTCTGAAATATGTTATTTGTAAATTTTTGAAATAATATATAATTCAATATTTGACAAATTCAAAAAATGGTACTATAATAGAAACAACGACAAAAAATGAAGATTATTTATGCTAAAAATTGGTATAATAATACAAAATCTTACAGAATAACACAAAAACAATATTTATAGCAAAGCTTTCCATTAATAGCAGCCACTGTAAATGATTTTTGACTGTTAGAATTATTATGTTACGGAAGCCTGGGCAAAAAACTAATGCAGGCGTCCCGAAATTTTAGTTTTTTAAGGAGTCGGAAATATGCAGCACGATGAACTGATGAGTCTTAAGGAAACAGGTCAGAAGGGGGATTTCCTGTTGCCTTATGTAGTAAATAAAACAATTATGCCTGACTACTATACTACGTTTCCCATGCATTGGCACGAGGAGATGGAGATAGTGTATGTAGAAGAGGGAGAATTTACCGAATGCGTGGATTTTGAGGAATATCATGTAAGCAAAGGCGATATTATCCTTATTAATCCTTCGGTGCTTCATTCATTCAGACAGTATGAAAACAAAAGAACTGTTTTCAGATCCGTTATATTCAATATGAATCTTCTGACAGGAAATAATACTGACGCCTGCTCAATAAAGTATTTTGTTCCGTTTGCAGAGAATAATTATATTTCTCCGGTTGTTATTTCTCCGGATAATCCGCATTATCCTGATGTGCAGAAAAAAGTCCTTAATATGATATCGGTATACAGCGGCAGGGAAGAATGCTTTGAACTGCAGCTTAAGGCAGAAGTATACGGTTTGTTCTATGTTCTTTTTAAAGAAATATTTATTAACGAAATGGGTGAATCCACTATAAAGGATATCACGTCCAAGAATATCAAGGTAATTATTGATTATATAAACGAGAACTATATGAACAATATCACGATTGATGAGCTTGCGGAAACGGTAAACCTCAGCAAGCATTATTTCATGAGATTTTTCAAAAAGTATATGGGTATGACCTGTATAGAATACATAAACGATTACAGGCTTAATATAGCATCAAATATGCTGCTTACTACAAGAGTGCAGATAACGGAGGTGGCGGCAAGTATCGGAATAACCAATCTTTCGTACTTTAACAGAATATTCAAAAAGAAATTTCATATGACACCGAAGGAATATCGCTACAGCATATCCAACAGGTAGCCATTATCCCTGTCAGACCTGTGATGCAGGTCTGACGGGGAATTATTGTATTTTTTAAGAAAAGAGGCAATTCACGATGAAAAAAAGAGCGCTTTCATTATTGATACCGGCAGCTATGCTGCTGTCGGTTCTTTCAGGCTGCAGCAGCGGAGAAGGTAATAGCGGAAATAAGGCATCATCAGATACGGAGAGCAGCAAAAGTCAACCGGAAGCAGTTGTTTTTGATACACAGAAACATATAGTTTTTGAAAACGGCGGAATGAAATTCTATACTCCCGTAAACGGCATAATACAAATGACAGGTACAAGTACTTTTCATCTTCTCGATAAAAAGAACATTGAAAGTACAGTGCCGATCATTATAGATCCCGAGACACGAAGCATTGTTCATGACGGAGGTACTATATACGGCTTACAAAAGGGAGAGAGCGGTATTTTCAGTTGGGATCTTAGTGATGTTTCCTATACGGAAAGAACGACCCTATATAATACGAATGATATCAAGACCCTGCTGACGAGTGAGGACGAGAAAATAGTCTCAGAAGGGGGTATGAGCCTTGCCGACGCTTTTGGATTTATGTATGAATTCAAGGACGGCGGAGACGGTTATATATACTGCATTATAGCTCCGGAAAACGGTACGCCTTGGGAGAATACCTCAATTTCGCACAGAATGATAAAATATGCCAAGAACGGCAAGGGGATAAGTTTTGCCGGAAGTGAAAAGGCTGACGCTTTATCAGTGAAGGACGATGTCGTCTATTATGTGCCTTACAATGATGACGGCAAAAACGGCGGCAGCAGTGTTTATAAGCTGAATAAAGACGGCAGCAGAGGCGAGGAATTTATTAAAGCGGAACAGGGAGAGAAGATAAAGGAGCTTAATATAGTTGATGATTCTGTATACTATATCAAAAGCGGTAATACTGACGGGGACGGAAGACTCTATGTAAAAGGACTTGACGGCGGTGAAAGCACAAGAATATCCGATAATACCTGCCTCAGTTATTATGTTGATAAGGATAAGATATATTATATCGGCGGAAATAACAGTCTGCCGACAGTATATACAAGAAGTCTTGATGACGGAAGCGAGAAAGCGTTGTTCGAGTCGGGTTTCAATACGGAAAAGGTCAGCATGACATATCAGAATATGACAGTTGAAGATGATTACCTGTATTTCAGCAGTACGGGCTTTGAGCTTCCTGTATTTATAGAGGACAGCAAGGCTGAGAAGGACGATCAGGGGATAATAAAATGTCCGGCGGTTTCCGGAATGAGGTATAATCTCAGTGATGAAACAATGGAGTGCATTTATTGCTATTATCTCGGAACGAAAGACAGCAAAACAGGCGAGATACTTACGGCAGGTTCCGTTTCGGTCGATGCAAGGACAATAAATGCAGTGAGAACGGACGCTGAAAGCGGACTAAAGATATTCTGATACCGGACTCCCATTAAAAGCAGTATGAGAGTATAGATGATATTCAGCTTCCGTAATTGGAAGCATACTAAAATACGATTGTTATTTCAGGATATAAGACTTTGACAGAAGGAGGAATTATCTTGAACGGAAACCTTTTACTGCTTATTGGCGGTTTTATTCTTATTCTTGCCGCATTGACAGCTATTGCAGTGATTGTGGTGAAATACATAAGAACGGCAGGAAAAAAATACAATGCCGACTATGGTAAACAGAAGCAGTTCTATAAAGGAGCCAAGGATAAATACAGGGCAGGAGAAAAAGTCAGGCTGTATTATGATATGATCGCTACCGATACGAACTATACCTTTTATATAGACGGGAAAATAATAAACCATGGATATGACGATAAGAACGGCTTTGTTATAGAATTCACAATGCCGGAGCATGATATAAAGATAGAATGTACACATAAAAACACGATGGTCATTGAAGCTGACAGCCGTTCTGATGCATAACAGTCAGCGCAGATCGACAGAGAAAGCGCCGCAAGGAAGTGCCCTTGCGGCGCACTCCGCCTATTACACGGAAATCAACTTTTAAAAAATGATAAATATGAGAGCGTATAAATATCTTCTTCTGAAATCCGATTTGTATGTCTGTTTCCACAGATTTAGCCAGCGGTTTCAGGAAAGGGGTATGGGGAATAAACCTTTTTCCGCCGGAAAAGGGTTTCCCCTATGTGACTGTTCCGGCAAAATTGATTTCCGTGCTCCTATGACAGGGTTTTGAACGAGTTAATAACCTGTGAACAAAATATTAAAAGTTTGCGGTTTCCAAAGGCAGAGCCTTTGGCAGGAGGTTCGGAGGACGAAGTCCTCTGACTTTTATTGCTCCCTGTCATGATTTCGCAAGAAATCATGACAATAATATTCATATAACAAGCGTCGATGTCCCCCGCCTCTAAAGGCGGCGGGTGCCATACGTCCGTCGGTGGCGGGTTAAAATCCCCCACCAACGCCCGCAGGAGCTAAAGCTCCCCGACATCTGTTGACGGCGTCGCTCGCTCCAATCAAGCGAGCTTGTTGGAGCTTTGCTCCTTGT
>CACXGH010000096.1 GCA_902767175.1 uncultured Ruminococcus sp. | reverse complement strand
GGAAATGCAGAGATAGTTGCCATAAACAGCGCAAGCTTTGACGAGGCTGTAGCTATAGCGAAAAAGGTATGTATAGAGGACGTTAGGGTTATTATCGGAATAGGCGGAGGAAGAGTTCTTGATACAGCAAAATATGCAGCTCATATCAGCAAGGCTGTATATATATGTATGCCTACTTCACTCAGCAACGATTCTCTCGCATCGCCGTTTTCCGTGCTTGAAACAGAGGGGAAAGCACGAAAAACCATCGCCTGCAAGATACCGACAGCAATAATAGTTGATACCAACATGATAATAAATGCACCGCAGGGACAGACATTGTCCGGAATAGGAGATACTATTGCAAAGCATACGGCGCTTTTTGATTGGAAGCTTTCTGCAGCAAAGACGTCAACTAACGTAGAGGACTTTGCCTACGCACTTGCAAGAATGAGCTATGACTCAGTGTATCACTGTGACGAAAAGGATATGAAAAGCCGTGTATTTATCCGTATTCTTTCGAGGGCACTCGTAATGGGAGGTCTTGCAATGGAGATCGCAGGCTCTTCAAGACCGTGCAGCGGAAGTGAGCATCTTTTTGCACACGCTATAGAGGAATATTATCCGCAGATAAAAATATCTCACGGCTTAGCTGTCGCAATGGGAAGTATTCCTGCCTGTATTTTCCAAGGACAGACACCCGAAGGTCTTATAAGCTTTTTCCATACATACGGTCTTGACTTTAATCCGGAAAGCTATGGAATAACACCGGATATGTTCGCTGATATGTGGCTGAAAGCACGAAGTGTAAGAAAGGGCAGAATAACAATACTTAGTGAAACAAAGCATGACAGAGCGCAGCTTGATGATATATATAACAGGATGGTTGAAAGCTGATGAAAACAGGATTGATTTTTGATATGGACGGTACACTTTGGGATTCGTCCGGAAATGTTGCTGCATCATGGAATGAAAAGCTGAGGGAGCTTGGATATGAGCGCCCTGAAATTACTGAACAGGATATAATGAACGTAATGGGACTAACAATGGATAGAATAGCCGATATAATATTCTGTGATTTTCCAAAGGATAAGCGAATGATGCTCCTCGATAAGTGTTGTGTTTACGAGAATGATTATCTCAGGAAGCATGGCGGTGTTCTGTATCCTGACCTCGAAAAAACACTTATAAAGCTGAAAGAGAAATATGATCTTTATATTGTCAGCAACTGTCAGCAGGGATATATAGAGGCATTTCTTGAGCATTACGGTTTTGGTGAATATTTTGATGATATTGAATGCTACGGAAATAATCTGTTGGAAAAAGGGGACAACATCGCACTTCTTGCCAAAAGAAACAACCTTGACAGAGCCTATTATATCGGTGATATTCAAGGGGACTATGATGCCGCAGCAAAGGCGGGCTATGAGTTTATCCATGCCGCATACGGCTTCGGAACTATAAAGGAGCCGGTGCCTGAGCTGTCGGAATTCAGCAGACTGCCCGAATTGCTTGATAAGCTTTAAAAAAATAAATACTCCACCGTTATGATATGTCATTAACGGTGGAGATTTTATTATGCTCTTATTTTTGAGATGATCTCTCTTTTATAATTAAGAAATTCTTCTGTAAGGTTAAAATCATCTGAACGTGGTTTTGACTCACGAATAATAATTTCATCGGTGAGAGTTCCCGGTTTTCCCCGCAGAAGATATATCCTGTCAGACAGCAGGATAGCTTCGTCCACATCATGGGTTATGAATATAGTTGAAAGCCTGATACTGCTCATTACATCAAGATACCAGCGGTGCATTTCGCTCTTTGTGAGAGTATCGAGCGCACTGAAAGGCTCATCAAGAAGGGCTACATCTGCAGAAAAGAGATACGTTCTCAGCAGTGCTGCACGCTGTCTCATTCCTCCCGAAAGCTCGGAAGGATATTTTTTCTGCGTGCCTTCAAGACCGAACGCTGCAAATTGCTCTCCCGCCTTGATCCTTGCTTCTTTCTTCTTCATACCCTTGATTATAAGCGGAAGCGCAACATTGTCAACAACAGTACGGTAGGGAAGAAGCATATCCTTTTGCAGCATATAGCTTATTTTTCCTGTCTGTCCCGTAATATCATTTCCGTTCAGAAGTACACTGCCCTGCTGAGGCTTATTAAGACCCGAAATTATGTTGAACAGAGTGGTCTTTCCTCCGCCGCTCACACCGAGCAGACAAACGATCTCACCGTCATTCAGTGTGAGATTGATGTCCTTTAAAACCGTGGTGACATTATCATATGAAAATGTCACACCCTTTACTTCAAGCGCCGCCATTACTCAGGAAGATACTCATTGGAAAATCCTGTATTCTCAGGAACTTTCACTTCAAAAAGACTGTTGTCGTTGATCCAATTGTAGAATGCGTTCCAACGGCTCGGATCAATATAACCCCAACGGTCTACATCTGACTTATATTCCTTTGAGAGATATTTCTGACTTGCCTTTACAAGCTCTTTATCAAGCTCGGGAGCATTTTTCAGAAGGATATCTGCTGCTTCATCGGGGTTTTCAACCGCAAACTCATAGCCCTTTTTCATCGCAGATAAAAATGCTTTGGCAGTATCGGGATTTTCCTTCATCCAATCGGAATTTCCGATAATTACAGGTGTATAGTAGTCAAATACGGGATCAATGTCCTTGAATGCGAAATAATCTGTTTCAAGTCCTGCAACCTCTGTTGCAACACCTGCCCAGCCGTAGAAGATCCATATTGCATCAACCGCACCTGACTGGAGAGCCGATACCTCATCGGTTACTGTGGAAGGAATAAGCTCGACTTTGCTGAAATCACCGCCGTCAGCCTCAATAACCTGCTTGAGTGTTGCCTTTTCTATAGGAAGATCCCATGTTGCGTATTTCTTGCCTTCCATGCCCTTTGGCTTGTCCATACCCTTGCCTTTGAGTGAAATAATGCCTGATGTGTTGTGCTGTACAAGTGCAGCAACAGCTTCAATAGGCATTTTATTGCTGC
>CACXGH010000095.1 GCA_902767175.1 uncultured Ruminococcus sp. | reverse complement strand
TCTGACATCGCGAATCGACAGCGGAGGCACTCCGCCGCCCGTGCCGGATATCGCGGTCGATAAAGTATCGCATACCATTTCTGACATTGCGAATCGTCCTGTGCGGTCATGCACCGAGTCACGCACCGAAAAACTGCCAAAGAATAAAGGATAGTCCGAACAGACAGGTAAGCGATATGCTCCAATAAAAGAGCGCACTGAAATGTCTCTTTCTGAAAAAAACAAAAAACATTCCAAGCTCAGAAGCAAGTATTATAAGCGGATAACCCGTTATTATCAGGACTGCCAGCGCTCCGGAGCCTGATGATACCTGTGACAGCCACCAGACAAACACATGAGGCGCAAGCACTCCAAGGACAGTATTAACGACTGCCGCAGGAATATAAAAATACCATTTGAATTTCTTCTCCCCAAGCTTTATGTCACTCAGCCATGTGCTGAATGACATAATTACACCTGCCGCAAACAGTATATACATTACTATTTCAAAAAAGTTTCCCATAATAATACCTCTCATGCAGACTCAGACGCACTGATGCGCTATTGAAAGCAGACCTTGTCTACTTTTAATGGGAGTCTAATATCAACAGGAAAAGCCGTGTCTGCGCCCTTTCAGAGCAGAACACGGCTTTATCATCATACTGTAATAAATATTGTGGCTGTATTGCTTCCGTCAAGCCATTCAAGAATAGTTTTCATAGTTTCTTCGGGCACAGCTATGCTTCCCTCCGTTACTGAGCTTCCGCACTGCATGAAAATTGCAGATGCAAGGCCGCTGTCGGGATCGTCAACATTATATCCGACAACTATACCATATTTATAGCTCTTATCGGAGGTTATCATATGGTCTGCGGTACTCCAATCCTTGTCCTCAACACCTTCAACCTTCTGATTATAATACTTCGATTCAGGGTCGGTTACCCAATATGTATCCTCCGTTATCTCAAACATCGGATAGTCTGTGTCGGGCTTTTCACCAATATAAAAACCCTCTCCAAGCGGAAGTACTCCTCCGGGAGTTATCTTTGAATCATAAGCCGGCTCAAAATCCGAGCCTTCCGAACCTATATATACTTCTCTGCTTATCGGCTTGCCGTCTCCTATGATATTCCACCAATAGCCTGTATCCGACTTTTCATAGCAGTAAAGCACAGCCTTTGATTTGTCATCACCTGCGGTGGCATCGACAAGAATAAACTTATATCCGTTTATATAATCCCTTGTGTATCCATACGTTGTCAAAAGCTCTGTCATCTCGGGTGCGTCAGACTTCAGATCCTTCGGCTCTTCACGCAGCTTTACTACTCCGCCGTCCTCTTCATCAGCACTGCTCTCAGAAATGCTCTCATCAACGCTTTGTCCGTCTGAGCTTTCCTGTAAGCTTTCCTCTGTTTGCTCCTGCGAGACTTCGGCAGTCTTACTCTGCGTATCAGCTGACTCTGCCTCACTCTGTTCCTTTACAGAAGTCTCACCGCTGTCCGAAGCAGGAGATTTCTTTTCCTTTTCGGTGTTCTCACCCTCAGACTCAGACGATGAGCTTTGTATAAAGGGGTTAAATCTGTCAAGACCGAACTGATTTGTTTTCAGGTCTACCGCCAGCACCGTAACCGCTGCCACAGATGCGGCAAGGACAAGTGAAAATATTGTTTCGGTTATAATAAATCCGGGTTTTTTCATGTTTTACCTCTTTCCTGTCGGTGACATACTCCCCACCTATGGAGGAGGGGCTTCTCACTCAAGTATGTTAAAGCGTATTCTTACCCTTGATAAAACCTTTCTTGTACCTACTATTATAACAATTTTTCTGTTTTTGTAAATACCAAAAAATATTATTCATCTGTCTTATACTAATAATCATTTCAGAAATGCATTATTTTTCTATATCACAAACAAAATTGCCATAATTACTTGTAAATTTACTGATATTATGTTAAGATTACACTAAGAAAAGAAGGTGTTTATTATGATAAAGCTTGAAAATGTAACCAAGACTTATAACAAAAGCGTAAGAGCATTAGACGATATCAGCTTTGATGTAAACGGAGGAGAGATCGTCGGCTTTATCGGGCCTAACGGCTCCGGAAAAACAACGACAATGAAGCTGATCACGGGAATTATCAAGGCCGATGTAGGCAAGATAACCGTTAACGGATTTAATGTAAGAAAGGATCCGATAAGAGCGAAGGAATCTATCGGATATATCGCAGACAGCCCTGATATGTTCCTGAGATTAAGAGGAAATGAGTTTCTTGATCTTATCGGTGACATTTATCATGTACCGACTAAAAAACGCCGTGAAAGGATAGAGGAATTTGCCGCCCGGTTTGAGCTTACCGAAGCTTTATCGTCTCCGATGATGAGCTATTCTCACGGCATGAGACAGAAAATAATGGTAGTAGCGGCACTTATGCATGAACCGCCTGTTTGGATACTCGATGAGCCGATGGTCGGTCTTGACCCAAGCTCAGCCTTTGAGCTGAAGCAGATGATGCGTGACCATGCCAAAGCAGGAAATACTGTATTTTTCTCAACTCATGTTTTAGAGGTAGCCGAAAAGCTGTGCGACAAGGTAATAATCATACAAAAGGGACATATTCTCTTTGACGGAAAGCTTGAAGAGCTTGAAGCTCAGGGCAGGAACGGTTCTCTTGAAGAAATCTTTTTGGAGCTGACGAAAAAATGAGTATTTATTTAAAGCTTGTAAAGGCTCTTATTGCATCTGTTGAGCCAACCTCTCAGGAAAAAAAACGCAAGAAGGTATTCTATTATGTAATGGCGGTATTTGCTGTATTCGGCATTATGATACCTATGGCTTTCTTTGTGGGAGTCATCATATATTCACTGACCGCAAGACTTATGCCCACAGGAGCAGGACAGAACGCCGCAGAGCTTTTCCTGCAGATAGTTTCGGTATTCTCCTTTATTTTCGGACTGAATGTTATTTTCTCGGTATTCTATTTTTCGGGAGATATAGAAAATCTCCTGCCGCTGCCCCTGAGACCTTTTCAGATAATAGCATCAAAATTCACTGCAGCGCTCATCAGTGAGAGTGTAATGGAGTTTATTCTTATCATTGCGGTTTTTGCAGGCTATTTAATTGCTGCAGGTCTGCCGTTCTATACATGGATAATTGCCCTGTTCGCAATGCTTACACTGCCTGTAGTGCCTCTTGCATACTGTGCCGTGATATGTATGCTCGTTATGCTCATAACGGGCTTTATCAAAAACAAGGACACCGTAAACAAGCTGACGGGTTTTCTGACATTTGCCGTTATTATAGCTCTCATAGCAATAGTATCAGGCAGCGGCGGTCTTGATCCGGACCACCTTGTAGCGGCACTTTCAGACCCGCACAATACACTGCTTACGGTACTTAATATCATATTCCCTCATGTGCATTTTGTCATGTCTGCCACCGTCAACAACACAGCGGTGAATCTGCTGTTCTATATCGGCTATAATGTCCTTTGCATTACGGCATTTCTTCTCATCGCTGAGGCTATATACATCAAAACCGCTGCAGGGGTGAGCAGAAGCAGTTCTTCAAAGCGTAAAAGCCTTAAAAGCTCTCTGTCATCACTAAAGCAAAGAAAGCCTGCTTTCAGCTATCTGAAAAAAGAATTCCGTATTCTGTTCAGAACTCCTGCATATTTTATGAACTGTGTTCTTATCAATCTTATCTGGCCGCTGTTCCTGTACCTCATTTATGTATTACAAGGCAAGACAAACTTTCTTGAATCGTTCATCTATGACATACACAACGGCAATGAGGAAACCGTACTGATATTCATATTGGGTGTTTCCGCAGTATCGGTGCTTGTAACCGCAGCAAACTGCATTGCTTCATCTGCAATAACAAGAGAAGGCTCACATCTTGCGTTCATGAAGTATATTCCTTTGCCGTATATGACGCAGCTTAATATAAAAGCGCTTGTAAGCATAATCATAAGCGGCACAGGCATGGTTGTTTATGTTATTATCGCAGGCATATATCTTAATATGGGAATAAAGCTTATGCTGCTGTGCTGTGTCATTGCACTTCTTTCGGTAATGGCTGCATCATATTTCGGAATATTTATGGATTCTGTAAACCCGAAGCTTATATGGGACAGCGAGCTGAATGCACTGAGAGGAAACTATAACATATTCTTCAATATGGCAATGGCAATACTTATCGAAGCCGCCGTATGTGCAGGTGCATATCTTGCATTCAGGTTTACTTCAATAGGCTCGCTTATGATAATTATTCTGCTGCTGATCCTGCTTATGGTATTTACCGCTGTAAGCTATCTGTTATGCAGTCACAGAGCAGTAAAGAACATCGACAGAATGTCGATATAGCAAAGAGTATCATTTATTCAAAGAACTGATCCATCGGAGCTGTCTGTCGGCAGCTCCGTTTTTCACACCAGCTGATACTTTGCTTCAAAACAATATTACTATTTGTATAATTGTCGCAGTTCTTACTGATAGTATAAAAGTATTCAATAAAAAAGTCTTGACTTTTTTATGTTGGAATGATATAATACAGAAGTCGTATGAAACAGCGACAGAATATAGTTGGTGTCGATGAAATTGAGGGTCCACCCGTTCCCATGCCGAACACGGAAGTTAAGCTCAATGTTGCCGAAGATACTTGATTG
>CACXGH010000094.1 GCA_902767175.1 uncultured Ruminococcus sp. | reverse complement strand
TATCAGTCCCTTGTTGAATTTTGGCAACAAGAAACATTATATACCATAAAAACAAGTTGTCTATACTTATACGCCTCATCTGCCGCCAGATCCTCATGAAGATCTGTAATAATATCTCCCTTGACCTGTAAAGCGGAAGCACTGAAAGGTGTGCCGCTGCTTGCCTGCGGATATATACCTGTTGTATGGTCCACAAAATAATCCTCAAAGCCTTGGGCTTTGATTTCATCAACTGTAAGATTTTTGGTAAGCTGATATACAATTGTTCCAACCATTTCAAGATGTCCTAGTTCTTCTGTACCGATATCTGTCAGTACAGCTTTGACCTCCGGATACGGTGCGGAATATCTTTGACTCAGATATCTCAGGCTTGCTCCAAGTTCTCCGTCCGGACCGCCATATTGCGAAATAATTATTTTAGCAAGCTTAGCGTTGGTTTGTTTAATGTTGACAGGATACTGCAGTTTTTTCTCATATACCCACATAGTTATCCCTCCTGTATATCCCAAGGCCATGGGTCAGAGATCCATGCCCACCTGTTGCCGTCTCCGTCCATGGGACTGATAGGTCCGAACTTTTCCTCAAATTCTCTGCGCAGCTTGCCGCTTTTTTCCTCATATACTCTCAATGCATCTGCAGCACCTTCGTCATCAGGATGAGTATCAAGATATATATGCATTTCAACAATTGCAAAGTCATATGATGAAAGCCTTCTGAGCAGTCTCTCTCTTTCAGTCATCGGATTTTCCTCCCTTCGGGTATTTACCCGTGAACGGCTTATTCAGTTCAGGAAACATTGTACCGTTCTGAATACCGCACTCAGGTGAATATACCTTTCGGGCATTCTGGAACGGAACATATGCCATAGCGACAACAGTATCCTCAGGCAATGGTCTTATAAAAAATTCCGAATTTTGAAGCTCTTTAATAACATCCATAGTCATTTCTCCTTTCTGTTTTATAATATGACACGCACACTTTTGTGTGAATAGCAGAAATCTGCCGGCACAAATTATCATAATAAAAATAAAAACAGCCCTGCTGATTTAAAGCAAGGCTGTACAATTGCATATCAGTATTATTCATCATCCCACTCTTCCCCGTACCAATCATCGTATAAACCGGAATACAGATCATTGTACCAATCGTCATCAGGCTGTTCCGCACTATATTCCGCATAAGCCATAATTCTGTTGGAATTCTTGACAATTGGCTGTACATCAAAGGTATCAAGATCATAATCCATTGAATTTATCATGACTGAATTATAATCATTTCCACCAATATATGTAAGGATATGCTCACTTGTATCATAATCAACAACTATTCCGATATGGTCAAAAACACCTCCGGTACCGTCCCATGAGATGAAGATAAGTCCACCTGGTTTATAGTCAATTTCATAAGGGTCAATATCAGTATGGACAGGAGTATTGCAGTCCTTGAATTCATCAAGCTTTGCCTGAGCCGCAGGTGTATACCACACCTTATCCTGATCAAAATTAAATGCCTGTATCAGTGTATCCTTTCTTTCATTGCGCGGGTCGGCGCAGTAGGAAAAATAAAATTCAGGGTCACTGTCGGTATCTGAATGATAACCCGCCTGATATAAACACCAGCTAACAAAAACCGAACACCATTCATAGTCCATATAAGGATTGCCGCTTTTCATAACATATTCCTGAAACCAGCGAATATACTCTGTATTCCCGTTATAATCACTGCCGTATCTTGAGACTGCTCCTGTCCAGAGATTTCCCTCCTCTCTCACCTGTTCAATATCCATATTTTCAAGGGAATACGCAAGATACCCCTCCTGAGAAAGTGCTGTATCAAGAACTCTTTGAAGAAAACCGGCATTTTTGTTTTTCTGCAAAGCCGACATCAGCCTGTCATAATATTTACATGAACGGTATTCATCAGAAAACCTCCACGTCTGGTCGTATTTTATTTCAGAAACTTCAGACTCGGAAATATCAGAGTGCTGAACAGATTCCCCAAATGTCTGTGTATCTGTCTGTGAGCCGCAGCCCGAAAAGAACAGTGTCAATATAGTACTAAACATTATAATCAGTTTATATCTGCCGTTTTTCAAATCAGCCCACCTCAGTTTCTATTATTATCTGTTTTAACCAATGCGGCAGTATGATAAAACATCTGCTTTTAAAAGAATTATAACATTCACCTCCAAGCATGTCAAATCTCATATCATAAAATAAGTCTCTTTTGTCAGGCAAGATTAAATGCGGTAATTGCGGCTATGCCATTGGGGTCAGATTATCACAGAGAAGCAAAGGACACGTCAGTTATTTCATCAAAACTGGCCGGACAGAAAATCATCGCTGCACTCATAAGCTCCCGGCAATTCACGCTGATGATTTTGAGGCGGTCATTATCAACAAGATAAGAAAAAACTGTCGGAGCTTACTATCCGTACGGACACAAACGCCAAAGATGAATTGCTTGAAACGATCAGTGATGTCGAGGAAAGATATCGAAGATTGAACAAGAGACAGAAGGTGTTATATGATAATGCTCCCGATACCGATAAAACAGCAGTGAAGTACATAACCGCAAGAATCGCAAGGCTTGAAAGTGAAAAATACAGATTATTGTGTGAAGTCGGAAGACTGAAAACAGACAGAAAAAGCAATACGGATCATAAAATACTTCACAATGTCATGGATAAGCGGAAAGAATTATCCTTTGAAAATAAGCGCAGTGTGATAGGAGTGCTTGTTGAAAAGATTCTTGTATTTCGGGATAAGATAGTAATACTCTGCCTGCCTTTCTGTATATATCAACAAAATCAGATATCAATAATCTATAAATACGATCAACATAGTGAAAAATCTATTGTTTATTTTTTTCACTCCTGTGTTATACTTAAGTTAAAGTGTAAGTATTGTTCTATTAAATAATATTTTTGTTAAACAAGGAGCAAAGCTCCAACAAGCTCGCTTGATTGGAGCGAGCGACGCCGTCAACAGACGTTGGGGAGCTTTAGCTCCTGCGGGCATCGGTGGGGGATTTTAACCCGCCACCGACGGACGTATGGCACCCGCCGCCTTTAGAGGGTGCG
>CACXGH010000093.1 GCA_902767175.1 uncultured Ruminococcus sp. | reverse complement strand
CCCGCACCCTCTATAGGCGGCGGGTGCCATACGTCCGTCGGTGGCGGGTTAAAATCCCCCACCGACGCCCGCAGGAGCTAAAGCTCCTTGTTTAAGTTATAGTTACGGTTAATTATGTATCTATCAGCCCTTGAAAAGGCTGGCAAAGCTTTATATTTATTACTTAAGCCGTTTTTTCAGAAAGGGGTTCGGGGGAAACAAAGGCGAAACCTTTGTTTCCCCCGCAGTATCCCACGAAAAGTCAGAATATGAATGAGGAATTGTTATGGATAGACAAGAGCTTCGGGAAAAGGCAATGAAGCTGCCGCTTACTCCCGGAGTATATATCATGAAGAATAAAAAAGACGAGATCATCTATATAGGCAAGGCTAAGGCTCTGAAAAACCGTGTGAGCCAATATTTCGGCTCACAGAAAAGCCATACCGAAAAGGTAAGGCAAATGGTCTGTAATGTTGACCATTTCGATTATATCCTGTGCTCGAGTGAATTTGAAGCTCTTGTGCTGGAATGCAGCCTTATCAAGCAGCATAAGCCCAAGTATAATATTCTGCTGAAAGATGACAAGGGCTACAGCTATATCCGTGTCACAAACGACAAATGGCGGAGGCTGAGCTTTTCTATGCAGAAGGCTGATGACGGAGCGGAGTATCTCGGACCCTATATGAGTGCATGGTACGCAAGAAATGCCGTAGACTGCGCACTTAAGGTATTCGGGCTGCCTGACTGCAATAAGAGCTTTCCGAGAGACTGCGGAAAGGGCAGACCGTGCCTCAACTATTATATAAAGCAGTGCTGTGCTCCGTGCAGCGGAAAGGTTTCGCTGAAGGATTATTCCGAGCGTGTTGATTCTGCCGTGGAGTTTCTGAAAAAGGGTGACAGCGACTCCGTGAGGATAATGACGGAACAGATGAATGCCGCTGCCGAAAACCTTGACTTTGAGCTTGCCGCAAGGCTCAGGGACAGAATAAGCGCCGTTAAGAAAATAACGGAAAAACAGCAGGTGGTTGCGGCGAATATACCCGAGCAGGATATTATCTGCATGATGACAGAGGGCAGTGACGCAAGCTTTGCCGTGCTGAGATTCAATGGCGGCAGACTGTATGACAAGGAGGACTTTCTTATAAAGGATATAGGAAAGGACGCCGAGCCTGCCTTTGCAAGAGCCGAGTTTTTAAAGAGATATTATACGATGAGGGAAAATATACCGCCCGTTATTACAATAGATGAATGCCCTGAGGACGAGGAGCTGCTAATTGGCTGGCTGAGTGAGCTAAGGGGCAGAAAGGTGAGGTTTGTTTATCCCAAAAAGGGAGAACAGCAGAAGATACTTGATATGTGCCGCAGGAATGCTGCCGAAAGGCTTGCGCAGAGCCGGGGACATTTAGGACATGAGCTTTCTGCCCTTGATGAGCTTGCAGGGCTGTTAGGGCTTTCATCACCGCCTGAATTTATTGAATCATACGATATATCAAATCTTATGGGATGTGAAAATGTGGCAGGTATGGTTGTCTTCAGAAACGGCAGACCATATAAAAGCTCTTACCGCCGTTTTGCGATAAAGGGCTTTGCCGGACAGGACGACTATGCTTCCATGAATGAAGTGCTTACAAGACGGTTTGAGGAGTATTTCAAAAATAAGGACAGCAATGAGGGCTTCGGCAGACTGCCCGACCTTATTCTTCTTGACGGCGGCAAGGGACAGGTCTCTGCCGTTAGACCCGTTCTGCTGAAATTCGGGCTTGACATACCTCTGTTCGGCATGGTAAAGGACGGAAAGCACCGCACAAGGGCAATAACCGATGAGGGCAGGGAGATATCCATAACCTCAAAAAGACAGGCATTTACACTTGTTTCGACAATACAGGACGAGGTGCACCGCTTTGCAATAGGCTATCACAGAACAGCACGGAAGAAAAGAAGCCTTTCCTCTGCACTTACCGACATAGAAGGAATAGGCCCCGAAAGAGCGAAAGCACTGCTTTCATATTTTAAGACGATCAAGAGAATTCAGGAAGCGGAGACAGAGGAGCTGCTGCAGGTGAATTCCATGACAAGACCTGCGGCTGAGGCTGTTTACAGGCATTTTCACCGTACAGAGAATGTGTCGGGAGACGGCGGCGGAGAATATGAAAACGGCGGAAAAAATGATAACGAAAATTCATGATTTAAGAAATTAATGTTATGCAAAAAGTCGATTGACAATTTACCCTAATAATTTATAATTAAACAAGGAGCAAAGCTCCAACAAGCTCGCTTGATTGGAGCGAGCGACGCCGTCAACAGACGTCGGGGAGCTTTAGCTCCT
>CACXGH010000092.1 GCA_902767175.1 uncultured Ruminococcus sp. | reverse complement strand
TACACTGTAACGATGTCAAGCATTTTCAGCCCTTACGGGCTGACGGCAATTCATCCCCGACCTATAGAGGTCGGAGTCTTCTTGCCGTGTTAGGATAAAATATACAACAAGGCACGGTCATCTCCTGCAGGAGACTACCGTGCCTTATTTATGATCCTGATAACAGGTGTGTATTAGACTAATATCAAATAGACCCGACAACAATCTGCGGCTCGCCTTATATCTGATATTAATACTGCACTTCAGAATTTACTTTTGATAAACTCTATACTCTCTGATAATATTTGTTTTGTTTCGGGCGACTGAGTTCCGGTTGCTGCAAATGCGTGAAATGCCCCTTTCATTTGTATCATCTTTACATCAATCTGCATTTGTTCAAGCTTTCTGTACAGCCAGATCGAATCCGCAAATAGGGTTTCATTAAACAAGGAGCAAAGCTCCAACAAGCTCGCTTGATTGGAGCGAGCGACGCCGTCAACAGACGTCGGGGAGCTTTGCTCCTTGTTTAATTTTTATTATCTTATCTGTGCTCCCGGCTCAACACCGTCAAGGAATACGACTTTGATACCTTCTTTTGTGTCTGCTGCAAGTATCATTCCGTTGCTCTCAACACCACAGAGTACGGCAGGTTTGAGGTTTGAAACAAGTATTATCGTCTTTCCGATAAGTTCCTCGGGCTTATAGTACAGCGCAATGCCGCTCGCTACCGTACGCTCGCCTTCCCCGTCGTCCAATGTCAGTTTTAACAGCTTCTTCGCCTTCTTTATAGGCTCGCAGGCCTTTATTCTGGCTGCCGTAAGTCTTACCTTCATGAAGTCCTCTATTCCGATAAGCGCTATTCCCTCGGTTTTCTTCTCCTTGGGCTTTTCCTCAGCCTTTTCTTCGCTGTTTCCGCCGATAAGCTTATTAAGCTCCTCTATTTCCTTCTCTACGTCTATTCTCGGGAAGATTATCTCTCCCTTATGAACTGTAACATTCTTTGGAAGCACACCGAATGTTCCTGCATTGTCATAGCATACGTCAGCATCTCCTGCGCCTATCTGCTCCCATACCTTAGGCATAGTTGTCGGCATGAATGCAGAAAGAAGCGTTGACGCAATTCTGATAGTCTCAAGCAGATTATAAAGAACACACGCAAGTCTCGGCTTGTTGCTTTCGTCCTTGGCAAGTATCCACGGTGTTGTTTCGTCTATATACTTGTTTGCTCTCGATACGACCTTGAATATTTCCTCAAGTGCCCTGTTGAGCTGGGTCTTGTCTACAAGCTCATCTGTCTTATCACTGAGAGCCTCAGCCTGTGCGATAAGGTCAGCATCGATCTCCGCACCTTCCTGTTCAGCAGGCAGAGTTCCTCCGAAGTATTTGTCCACCATTGCAACAGTTCTCGAAACAAGGTTGCCGAGTCCGTTTGCAAGATCGGTATTTATTCTGTTTATCATTATCTCATTTGAGAATGAGCTGTCCGAACCGAGAGCCATTTCTCTGAGGATATGATATCTCACGGAGTCTGCTCCGTATCTGTCGCCGAGAAGCAGGGGGTCTACAATATTTCCGAGCGACTTGCTCATCTTCTTTCCGTCAAAGGTTATCCAGCCGTGTACGGCAAGATGTTTCGGCAGAGGAAGGTCGAGAGCCATAAGCATAGCAGGCCATACGATAGCATGGAAGCGCATTATATCCTTTGCTACCATATGGACATCGGCAGGCCAGAACTTATCATAGTCGTCATATCTGCCGTTATCATAGCCTAAAGCAGTGATATAGTTTGAGAGTGCATCTATCCACACATATACAACGTGTTTGGTATCAAAGCTGACGGGAATACCCCATGTAAAGCTTGTTCTTGATACACAAAGGTCCTCAAGTCCTGTTTTTATAAAGTTATTTACAAGCTCCTGTGCTCTTGTCTTCGGACGGAGATAATCCGTCTCAGTAAGAAGCTTTTCTATTCTGTCGGCAAAGGGCGACATTTTAAGGAAGTATGCCTCCTCCTTAGCCTCAACGACAGGTCTGCCGCAGTCGGGACACATACCGTTTACAAGCTGCGTCTCCGTCCAGAAGCTCTCGCACGGAGTACAGTATTTGCCCTTGTACTCACCCTTGTAGATGTAGCCCTTGTCATAGAGCTTTTTGAATATCTTCTGCACCGACTCAACATGATAGTCGTCAGTTGTACGGATATATCTGTCATAGCTTATGTTCATGTAGCTCCAGAGGTTTTTGAACTTTTCTACTATCTTATCTACATATTCCTTTGGAGTAACGCCTGCCTCCTGAGCCTTCTGCTCAATTTTAAGTCCATGCTCGTCAGTGCCCGTAAGGAACATTACGTCATAGCCCTGCATTCTCTTGTATCTTGCAATAGAATCACAGGCTGTTGTTGTGTAGCAATGACCGATATGGGGATTGCCGGAAGGATAATATATCGGTGTGGTTATATAATATTTTTCTCCGTTATGCTTTTGCATTGTCTTTTCTCCTGTTCTGTCAGTTTGGGTCGTCTGTCTTTATAAGATATATCTTATCGTGCATCTTGAAGCCTGTCTTTTTAAACAGCGCCATAGCTGCAGCGTTTTTCTCGTGAGTATACAGTACAGGCTTCTTATCGCAGGCTAAAATACGGTTTACGATATAGCAGCACATCTGATAGCCGATACCTTTTTTTCTCTCATCTGCAAGCACGGCTATGGACTTTATTCTTATATAATCGTCCGTATGTCCGCCGATAACGGCATTTGCGTGCATTTTTCCGTCTTTGATATATGCATAAAGCTGCATATCAAGATATGACTTTACCTTGCTCTCGAAATTATCGTACCAATGGAATTCATCACGGCAGGCGGTATAGAACTCCGTAACAAGACGAACGTGCTCCGGATTATTCTTGTCAATATGGACTATAGTCTCACCGTCATGAATTTCTTCCTTTTCTCCGCCCTCATAGACGAAAGCCGCAAGCGACAGCTCGTCCTTTACTACATAGCCGTACTCTGACGAAGCTATTGCATAAAGGTCGGAAAAATTATCCGACACCTCGTGCTTGAGGTATATTTCGGGTTTTTTTATTCCGCTGTTTTTCAGCAGCCTGCAAATCTCTATCAGTCTTGCAGTATCCGTCTTTATTGCAGACGATGTCCATATCCACACACGGCTGCCTGTATGCGGCAAAAGAATTATGGAATCCTTATGGTTGCTGTACAGATCGAAATTGTCCGTAGTTCTTGCCGACTCTATATAGTTGAACAGCAGTGAGTCATGGATATACTCCGCACTGCTGAAAATAGCGTCATTGCCGTCTATTTTTTCAAATGTTGTTGCCATTTCCTTTTCCTCCGTTCCAACTTTATTCTTTATATTTTACCTCATATCTTTTACGATTTCAATATACAACATAAATTTCATGATAAAATCATTTGTGATTATCCGTCCTCTGAGGTAATAATAGCTCTTGCACTGTCAAGAGCCTGCTGCTCATCGCTGCCGCTGCATTCTACCGTCACTATGCAGCCGCGCTTTATGCCTGCCGCCATAATGCTGAGTATACTCTTTGCGTCAACACTTTTATTGTCCGTTCTAAGCGTTACCCTGCTGCTGAATTTCATCATTTCGCCTGCAAGCTGCGCTGCAGGTCTCATATGAAGTCCCTGAGCACACTTTACCTCTATGATTTCGGATAGCATTTATGTTCCTCTTTTCTTTTTCCTTATTCTTTCTTCAATATTTTTCTCAATATCCCGAAAAAGATGCACGGCAGTCGTCTGTACTGAGCTTTTCCCCTCTGAGCAGCTTCGATATCAGTTCCACTGACTTTTCCTCAGCAATATCCGTAAGCTTCCAGAAGCTCTCACAATGCTCCTGCCTTGCCGCCTCATTGTACCATGACTTTCCTGCGGAATTTGCAGGGTCATAGCTTATATCGGGAATATCCCTTCTGAACATAGGCGACAGCATCGGCGGCAGACCTACTATTATTTCAGCCTTTTTTACAAAGGAATACTTAAAGCCTGTACAGTCATTCAGGGCAGCAAGAGAACTGTGCCAATCCCTCTGTGCTCTTACTATCTCGCTGCGGTACACTCCCTTGCCTAAAGCAAACAGCATATAGCCCTGAAGTGCAGCAGCTATCCTGTTATTCACAAGCCTGTCAATTGGCGCAGCGTCCTGCATTCTGAACTGAGATATCCTCATTCCCTTTTCTTTTCTCAGCATGAGGGAATCAAGAGCAGCCTCTATCTGATTATGCCACACCGACTTATGCTTTTCGGGGCGCTTATATTCCATTACCTCGGATTTATACAGTATATATGGGTGAGCTATGGAATCATAAGCATAATGAGTAACAAACCCCAAAGCATAGCTCATAACAATATCATCATTCTTGCTTTGTGCAAAGCTTGCAAGATAATTCAGTATTTTTTCCGCAGGCAGATTATGAAGCATAGTTCCGTATTTCCTGAGACTTCTTCCCCTCTGATACGGAAAAAGCCTGTGGCAGAAAAACAAGTCCGGTCCTGATGCTCCCCATATAAACGCATTGTAGTTTATTTTAAGCTCAGGTCTCAGCTCGGAAAGTCCCGAATAGACCCTGTCCGCTAAAAGATAATGTGATACTATTGCAGGCATTTTTTACGCCTCCTGTTTTATTTACAATATAGTCAGGTTTGCAAACTTTGACATCAGCTTTTTCGTTCCTGCCGTGTCAAAGGCTATTTCAAGCAGATTATCCGAAGCCATCGGTTTTATATCAAGCACAGTGCCCTCTCCGAAGGTCTTATGTCTTACCCTCATTCCGACAGAATAGCTCTGCACGGGCTTGTTCACGGCTGCAGTTGTTATAGTCCTGCTCATAGCTATATCAGCCTTTCTTATGCTTCTTTGAGAGGGCATATTCATTTCGGGCACCATAGCAGGAGTTATCACTCTCTGCTTTTCGTTTTTAAGACTATCGGGTATTTCGCCTATAAACCGTGACGGTCTGTTTCTGTTGGTATGTCCGAACACCATTCTGCTCTTTGCGTTTATCAGCGTAAGGGTTTTCTTTGCCCTTGTTATGCCGACATAGGCAAGCCGTCTTTCCTCCTGCATTTCATGCTCACTAAGAGTTGACTGATATCCCGGGAAAACATTCTCCTCCATGCCGGGGATATATACGTTTTCAAATTCAAGTCCCTTTGCCGAATGCATGGTCATCATAAGCGCACAGTCCGCATCTTCTTCAAGGCTGTCTATATCGGACAAAAGTGCTGTCTCTTCAAGAAATCCCTGCAGGCTCGCTTCCTCACCCTCGTCCTCCTCATACTGTGCAATACTCGTTGCAAGCTCTCTGACATTCTCAGCTGCCGTCTCGGAATAATCCGCTGTTTTCATCACATACATTTCATATCCCAGACCGTCAAGAAGCTTCTCATACATTTCATGTATCGGCATAGTGCCAAGCATAGCGGCATAGCCTTCTATCATTTCACAGAAATCAATAAGCTTCCTGCTGCTTTTGAAAAGAGCATCAAATTCCTCAGAGTGTTTCATTGTCTCAAACATACTTTGTCCGAGCATATTGCTTATCTCTTCAACGGTATTTATGGTTTTTTCACCGATACCTCTTTTGGGGACATTGATAATCCTCTTTAATCTTATGCTGTCGCTGCTGTTTGATATTACGCTGAGATATGCCGTCATGTCCCTTATTTCTTTTCGCTCATAGAACCGTCTGCCGCCTATCACCTTGTAGGGTATTCCTGCATGAACAAAGGCACGTTCTATTCCCTGTGACTGTGAATTCATACGGTACAGTACGGCAAAGTCGGAATATTTTTCACCTGCCTCGACCTTGGCTTTTATATCATTTGCTATAAAACTGCTTTCGTCTCTGTCGTCAGCGGCATTATATACGGTTATCTTATCGCCGTCGGACTTATCCGTCCAGAGTGCCTTTGCCTTGCGTTCATAGTTATTGGCTATAACGCTGTTAGCGGCTGATAGAATGTTTTTTGTAGAGCGGTAGTTCTGTTCAAGCTTTATGACCCTCGAAGTATCATAGTCGTCCTCAAAATCAAGAATATTTCTTATTGTAGCGCCTCTGAATTTATAAATACTCTGGTCATCATCGCCTACTACACAGAGGTTTTTATGTCCCGAGGCAAGCAGTCTCACAAGCTCATACTGTATCCTGTTCGTATCCTGATATTCATCGACCATTATATAGCGGAACTGCTCCGTATATTTATCAAGCACCTCCGGAAATTTTTTAAACAGGGTAACCGTATTGAAGATAATATCGTCAAAGTCCATTGCATCGGCGGCAAGCAGTCTTTTCTGATACATGGAATAAACATCAGCGACCGAGGCAAGCATCGCATCTTCTCCTGCCTCAGTCCTGAATTCCTCTGTATCTGTCATATTATCTTTAGCGTCTGATATATGGTACATTACGTCCTTTACTGAAAGGATTTTCTCGCTTATGTCAAGAGCCTTCATACATTCTCTTACAAGTCTTTTCTGATCGTCTGTATCGTATATGGTAAAGTGCGGAGTATAGCCGAGGTTTGCACCAAATCTTCTGAGTATTCTCGTACAGCAGGCATGAAAGGTTGATGCCCACACATCATTGGCGTTTTCGCCGACTCTTGCACTTATTCTTTCCTTAAGCTCTCTTGCGGCTTTATTGGTAAATGTTATCGCAAGTATTCTCCAGGGATAGACTTTATTTACGGAAAGTCTGTCTGCAAGCTCCGCAGACAGGGTGATCTTTCCCTGTGCGGCCTGTTTCAGTTCTTCAATTTCTTCATCGCTGTATTCACCGTATAGCTCAAAGCTCTCATACGCTTCTCCCCACCTGAGTATCTGTGCAACTCTGTTTACAAGCACGGTGGTCTTTCCGCTGCCAGCCCCTGCAAGTATAAGCAGCGGTCCTCTGAGTGCAAGCACCGCTTTTTTCTGCTGTCCGTTCAGCTTTGACAATTCCTGTTCTATAACAGCCTTCCTCAGTCTGACTATTTCATTTTTTCTGTTTTCTTCCACTTTTTGTCAGCTCCGTTTTCTTTTATTTATTCACCCCTATTGTACACCAAAACTCGTCCAAAGGCAAACCTTTTGTGCGTGACGCACAGAACAATTGTGCGTAACCGCACAGGACAATTCGCGGCGGCGCTCGCTGCACTCGCTCTGACTTAATAACCAGACATTCAATGTCCGCGGTTATCTGCCCCACACACCGCTTACGCGCTGCTTTGGGGCAGTTTCAATTAAAAATAACAGTTACGTTATCTAACAGGTCTGATACTCACATATTATTTTACGCATAACCAACCTTTCCCTTGGAAACGGATCCCTTTCCAAAGACTTTTTACTCCGGAAAATATCTAACCGATATGTTCATTTCACATAAGTAATGTTTACAGGACAAAAGACATTAAAGAAATGCTGATTATATTCAGTGCTTGTATTGCGTCAGCAATTTTTTCGTCAGGTTGTCAAAGGGTTTTTGTGCAGGATAGCGGAAAAGTGACAGGCAAGACAAGTGCTGAGCCATAAGGCGTGATCTATTCAGCGGTTCCTTAATAAAAATTAATAAAAAATTAATAATAAAATTATTATTATTAGTTTAATTGTGGATTTTTATGTGCTATAATAGTTCAGTATTAAACAAGGAGCAAAGCTCCAACAAGCTCGCTTGATTGGAGCGAGCGACGCCGTCAACAGACGTCGGGGAGCTTTAGCTCC
>CACXGH010000091.1 GCA_902767175.1 uncultured Ruminococcus sp. | reverse complement strand
GTTTTACTTATTTTTTTGCCACTTCATGGTGGCTTGGTTTTCTGCGCCCTTTTACTTATCGGGGCCGGTAAATTCTTTTTCAAACTTACCTCCTCCCTAATCTCATCAGAAACGGAAGTACAGGAACGGGTTGTTTGTTGAATCAACAAGCAGAATGCTTGACATTATAAGCAGGAACAGACAGCCTGCGGTAGCCAGCATTTTTCCTGTAGTATATACGACATTATTGCCCCATGTAAAGAAGAACTTCTTGATCTGCTGCAGTATCGGGGTTGAAACGACAACAGCAATGAGTACAAGGAAGACATTCTTGAGACATACGCTCCATGTTACAGGGTCGGCAAAGCTGTTTCCGTGTGTTATCATGCTTATACCGCTTATATTCGCAAAGAAGTTTCCGAGCTGTGCCATATCCGAGAAACAGAATATACCAAAGCCTATAATAATTACAAGCTTACTGTAGATATGCGTAAGCACCTTCGGCCATTTCTTCATGCGCTTCTTTCCTATCTTTATTTCCAAAAGCAGGAACAGCCCGAAATACAGTCCCCAGAAAATAAAGTTCCATGCCGCACCGTGCCACAGACCTGTACAGAACCATACAAGGAAAAGATTAAGATACTTTCTCGGTCTGCCGAAAATCGGAACATAAAACAGATAATCCCTGAAGAATGAGCTGAGGGATATATGCCATCTCTGCCAGAACTCACTAATAGTCTTGCAGATAAATGGATATTTAAAGTTTTCGTCAAAATGGAAGCCAAAAATCCTTCCGAGACCGATAGCCATATCGGAATATCCGCTGAAATCGAAATAAACATAGAGAGAATAGCAGATCACAACAAACCATGTTCCAAGGAATGACAGCGAAGAAATATCCTGATACTTATCGCTGTTAACATCACCGAAGAACTGAGTTACTATGGAATAAAGATTGTTTGCGATGATGACCTTTTTTGCAAGACCTACGATAAATCTCATGCAGCCTTCGTTTATATCAGCAATAGTCGATTTACGCTTATTGATTTCTTCCTCAACAACGCTGTAACGGACTATAGGGCCTGCGATAAGCTGCGGGAAAAGTGACAGATAAAGAAGGAATTTCTTGAAGGACTTCTGCGGTGTCACTGTGTCCCAATAGCAGTCTATGATATAAGAAATCGCCTGGAATGTGAAGAAGCTGATTCCGATAGGCAGTGATATCTGCGGAACAGGTATGCCTATGTGTAAGAGACCGTTTATATTCTCCACAAGGAAGCCTGTATATTTAAATATCACAAGCATAAGTATATTGACAGCTATTGTAATCCCCAATGCGGTCTTACCTGAGGGCTTGTCACGCAATCGCCCGATAACTCCGCCCATATACCAATTGAGGACAGCACTGAAAATGAGCAGTATTACATACAGCGGCTCTCCCCAAGTGTAGAAAATGAGCGAAAAAATGATCAATACAGTGTTCTTCGTCTTTAGCTTTTTACTGAGAAAATAACAGATCAAGCAAACAGGAAGAAACAGATATAGAAAAAACAGATCTGCAAAAACCATTTTCTTTCTCCTTTTATCCTTTATTCTTGCCGCTGCAGGGAACTCCCCTGCAGATTACAGCCCTGTATGTCAGGGCTGTATGATCCTTTTATTATGCCTTTATGACAAATAAAGAAAACAGCAGATTAATTTTACTCCAAGAAATGACAGATATCAAGTATTTCGGGAATAATTATAGGTTTCAAAACTGTAACAACTGCTGTATAACCTGTTATCAGCCGTTTCCGTCACCGCTGTCAAGTCCGCATATACTTTCAAATACACGCTCACAGCTGTTTTCGTCAAAGTAGGGATAGAACGCTTCTATACGCTTTATATACTCCGGTGAATTCTTGCAGTCGTTTTCAATTTCCTTTATCATAGCGTCAACAGTGCTTTCAATATCCCTGCATACAGGCCCGAAGCCGTTCTTCTCATAGCTGAAATAGCCTTCTGAATATGAATGGCTGCTGAAAAACTCTTCCTTATCGAACTGAGAGTAAATGACCGGCTTTTTGAGATATCCGAAATCAAAGAAAACACTTGAAAAGTCGGTAACAAGGAGCGCACACTCTGCGAATTGCTTCTGATAATCAACATATCCCTTATTTACGCTGAATACATCATTCTCAGTAAAGTCAACATACTGCTCCGTAAACAAAGGATGCAGACAGAAAAGACCTTCATATCCCTTTTTTCGCATACAGTCAAGAAGTCTCGGGTGGTTTATGAGACCGTTATAGAATGCGAAGAAATCACTTTCCTTGAATTTGTCATAATACACGCTTGTATCGGTTTTCGGATCAACGCACTTACTAAGCGACTTTCTCCATGTCGGTATGATAAGCACCTTTTTCTTTACATTCCTGCCCATTCTTGTAAGCTCATCAAATCTCGGAAATCCTGTAAGCTTTACTACATTCTCATCATAGAAGTATTCCCCGTCAAGAATAGACCTATACTCGGGTTTTCCTGCCGTTACGAAAATGCTGATATTCTTATTGAATTTATTCAGCCAGCCTGAGATATCATCTTTAGTAATGCCGTGCTGAAGAAATACGAATTTATAGTTATAAAGGTCAGAAAGATATGCATAATCTCCGCCGAACGGATTGAGAACGTATTCGCTTGCCTGAGAAGAGATGACCTTATCGGCAAGGAGAGTCATAAGACGGAACTTTACGGAATCGAAGTCCACAACCTTGCCTGTCTTCTTCATTTTTTCGTAGTCTTCACTGCTTTTCTGTATAACGAAATATGGCTTTATGCCCTTTGGCTTTTTATCACAGATATAGCGGAAAAGATGTTCACCGTTGTCGCCTGCCCTGTTAGGTCTGTCGGATATCAGCCATACATTCTTATAGAACGGTCTTAACAGACGGCTGAGTATTCTCCACTTTACAAGGTATCCTCTATGTACCTTTTTCAGAAACTGACGGTAAGCGGTCTCGTACTTGCTTATCAACTCCTTTTTATATGGTGTTGCCTTTATTACTTTATCTCTGATACGAAGAATATATTTTCCGTCACTCCAATAGCCTGCATTAGCACTCTTCGACGGAATATGTGAGAACTTGCCGGAGCTGATAAAAAGTCTTGTAACATATTCACCGCGGAATTTCATGATAAACTCCACATTGGTTTCAACATCCTCCTTTACCGGCACATCAAATGAAAAGCCCTTTCCTTCATACGCCTTCATTCCAAGGATATGTATATCGTATTTTTCGGCATAGAAGCGTTCAGGCTCATACAGTTCACCATCGACCCTTGCAAATATTTCATAATCCTTCTGTTCAAGAAGAATATTATCTCTGCCCTCAATATGAAGCATACCGTCCTTTACATAGAGGAAATCGGCTGTAAGAAGGTTTTTCTGGTCGAAGAGATTTATAACGCAAATATTGTTGAACAGGAGCTTTCCATGGTCATATTCAAGCTCATTGCGGATATTGCGTTCGTATTTTATATTCATCGCATATATCTTCTGACCTATTCCCATATTCTTCTGCATACAAATAATACGGTCGGAGATATTCAGCAATATTTTATTTATAAGCTCACGGTATCTGTCAAGATCCTCCTTGGATAAAAAGCTGTCCAGCTGTTTAGCTATACGCCAGCGCATATCATACATTACAGTGTATTGTATAAATTCCATTACCCTGTTATATTTTTCAAGGGACTGACGGATAAGGTCAAGATGGAAGTAAACAGGTGAATCAAAATAATAGCTTTCAGAGCGAAGCTCATTCTGCAGGGCTGAGGATTCATCTTTTCTTTTGCGGTACAAATGTACAGCTCCCCTTACTACTCCGAGTCTGCATTTATCAAGCAGTATGGAGTTTATGAACTGTGCGTCCTCACCGTATTTCAGATGCTCGGAAAACCTGTGCTCACCTATAGCGTCTGCCCTGATAAAAGCTCCCGTAACGTCCATCTGTATCATTTCATAGTTTGCAACAAGGTCTATTACTCTTGTTGAGGAGAATTTATAATCGAGGTGATGATAGCCTGAAGCTGCGTCAAAGAATTTCTTTCTTGCACCCACAACATCGACCTGATCGGGATATTTCTCAAAAAACGCATTGACCCACTTAAAGGCATTTTTTTCCCAGCAGTCGTCAGAATCAAGAAAGTTTACATATTTTCCCCTGATATACTGTATGCCGTTGTTTCTTGCAGCACTTACGCCGGCATTTTCCTGCTTGACATAAATAATATTATCAGGGTATCTTTTCTGATAATCAAGGCATATTTCCTCGCTGTTATCGGGACTTCCGTCATTTACGAGTATTATCTGTATATTTTCAAAGCCTATTGTCTGCGCTATTACAGAGTCAAGCGTCTCTGCAAGGTACTGTTCAACATTATATACAGGAATGACAACCGAAAACAGGAACGGATATTCCACTTCCGCTGTCTCCGTATTTTCCGTTATCTCTGTATTTTCCTTGATTTGCATGATAAATTCCCTCCTAAGCTCAGGAAATATATAGCTTTTTTGTTTATCAAAGCTCAAAACCCGACTTTTCCGGCAGAAGCTTTTCAAAAGCGTTTATTACCTGTTGCTTCTGCAGCTCAAAGTCCCTTGTTCCTATAGTATCATTAACACATATCAGCTTATATCTTCCATTTTCCACGGAATCAAGCATTTCATCAAATATATTGTCCTTTATATGAAAGCAGCGTCCGATTTTTTTACTTCTCGGCAGGGGTGTTCCCTCGCATAGCTGCCAGAATTTCATAAGCCATTGGTTGCAGTTGGATTTAGTGCGGAATTTATCCCGGCAGGTAAGGTCAAGTACCTCACCCTCAAGCTCCCAGACCTTTTCAAATGTTGATTTGAGGAAATTGCTCGGGAGATGATTATAGTATATTCCGGGAAACCACGGCCATATATTCAGCAATGATGTCTTTACAACACGGGTCATACCGTTTTTCAGGCTGAACCACCTGCGTTTTTTCTTTGATTTGAATATTTCATTCTTATTGAAATGAGTATTTATAAGCTCTATATCATTTCCGTTAAAAAATCCGGCACTTTTCTTTGCAAAATAAATACAATCAAGCCCGTAGGTATCCATAGGACAGCCTTCACGGAAAAAGTCCTCCGGCTTTACAGGTGCTGTTATAAACATATCATCGTTGAAATAGACAAACTGCTCGCTCAGTCCTTCTATTCTATGAAGATTAAGCTCGATCGTATTTGCGTTGAAGGTAGGAAGGTAATCGGCAGGGATATAATCCTTGTGATTTACAATATGGAGCTTCGGATTATCCTTATTAAGCCACGGCGGAAGATGACCCCATGTTACAAAATGAATGCGGTTTACCCATGGAGCGAATTTTTCAATTCCACGGAACCAATACTGCAGATTATCCCAGCTTCTGTAGCGTATTTCGGTATTGTCCCCTCTTTCTTCTGAGGAATCATATTTGTTTTTTTCCTTCAGCCATTCGGGATCAGCCCCGTCTACCCATATCATTACAAAATCTATTTTATCCAAGCTATCTGCTCCCTTCCGCATCATCTGACGAAGGATATTGACCGTCTGTTATTTTTCAAACGAACAGCTCTCAGGCAGTATTTTATCAAAGCACTCCTTCACACGCTGTTTCTTTGCTTCAAAATCCACCGTCCTCAATGTATCGTTTACACATATCATGCTGTAGGTCTGTCCTGTTACTGCACGGCAAAGCTCCTCAAAATTATCCTCTTCTATATGAAATGCTTTTCCAAACCGTGGAGAGCGCACCTCATATTCTCCCTTGCATAGCTGCCAGAACTTAAAAACCCACTGATTTACATTAGATACATTTCTGAAACGGTCTCTGCAGGTTTTATCAAGCACACTTCCGTATTTCTCCCAGACATCTGTTAATGTACTTTTCAGGAATGCTGAGGGCAGATGGTCGTAATGAAAGCCCGGAAACCAATCCCATGCAGAAAGAAGAAATGTCTTGAAACGTATTCTTCTTCCGTTCTTCATTGCAAACCATTTACGGAAATCACGCTTCATTATTGCTCTCTTTTGTCCCTTGAACTCGGTATTTATAAGCTCCATATCAGAGCCGCAGAAATGTCCTGCGCTGTCCTCACCGAAAAAGATACAGTTAAGTCCGAACGTATCACACGGTCTGCCGTTCTTGAAAAAATCGGAGGGCTTTACAGGTCTTGTAATAAACATATCGTCATTGAAGTATATGAAATGCTCGGATAAGTCCTCTATCCTATGCATATTAAGCTCTATAGTATGAGAATTGAAGGTAGGAAGGTATTCCTTCGGTATATAATCGCTGTGTCTGACTATATGAAGCTTAGGGTCATTGACATTCAGCCACTGCGGAAGGTGTCCCCATGTGATAAAGTGGATTTTCCTTACCCACGGAGCAAATTTTTCTATGCTGCGGAACCAATACTGCAGATTATCCCAATCCCTGAATCTTACTGGTGTATCGCTCTCAGCCGCTGACGGCTGAGAATAAAGGGACTTTTCCTTCTGCCATGCAGTGTCATTGCCGTCCACCCATGCTATGACTATATCAATTTCGGGAGCATCGTCATGTTTTTTCTTACCCATAAGTCATCAAAGCTCCTTAATGCATTTATATGTCCTTTCACAGTTATCAGCGTCACACAGGTCAAAAAAGGCATCGTGCCTTTCAAGATACTTCTCAGGCACCGCAAAATCCTCGCTAACCGCCTTTCTCAGCTCAGCTGCAGCTTCATCAAGGTTATAGCATACCGTACCGAAGCCGTCCTTCTCATAGCTGAAATATCCTTCCGCATACTGTCCTCTGCGAAAATCTTCATAATCGAACTGATAATACATAAGTCTTTTTCTCATGTATGCAAAGTCCATTGCTATGCTCGAAAAATCTGTAATAAGAAATACTGACTCCTTCAATAATGTCTGAACATCATATTCAGGCCATTTCGCCTTTATTATCCTGTCAGAGCCTATATCAAAGTATCTTATGAATTTCTGCATATCCCTGTGGGGATAGAATATCATCGTAAGATCGTTCTCTTCAAGAATTCCTGCAAGCTTTTTGCTTTTAAGAAATCCGTTCCATGATTTATAATACTCTGTCATGCGGAAATCAGAGACATCTTCGATCTCCTTTGAAGCGGAAGTCGGTGCAGCTATCCAGCTTCTCCATGTAGGCATGAGAAGTATCTGCTTCGGCTTCACTGTAAAGCTTTGCAGATTGTCAAAACGGCAAAGTCCCGTTTTTATAATATATCCGTCGGGATAACCGAATTTTTCACAGAGAAACCTGTATTCCCTCTCTGTAGAAGTAACGAACAGCCTCATTCTGGTATTTTCATAATGAAGCCACTCCATATCGTCCTTGATAATGCCGTGCTGCAGGAACACACGGGTATTCTTCAATAAACCCTTTACCTCAAGGAAATAACATACCGCAGCATTTGGCTTTCCGCCCTTTTGAGAACTTATATTTATTCTTGCGGCAAGATATAATATCCAATGCCTGAGCGAGCCGTAATTAACAGTCTTACCAAGGTCTTTTACTTTAAGACGGTCAGGCGACCTTCTGCTTATAGCATAAACCGCATCCTGTTCAGGATGTTTTTCACAGAGATACTTAAAAAACCAATAGCCGTTGTCCCTTGCTTCGTTTTTATTGTCACATACCAGCCATAGATTTCTCCTGAAAAGCCTGTATATCAATGCGGCAGGCAAGGCAATAAGAAAAAGGAACACATGACCGATATCACCGGGTCTTACTCTTTGAAGCTTCTGAAAAAAGGTTTCCTTCATACAGTTTCTCCCTGTTACAGAACATCGGGAAGACGTTTTCTGAGACGGTTGTAATTGAAAACTCCGAGCAGTATTATCAGAACAAACTCACATATAAAAATAAGGTTTTCGTATTCGGGGTGGTAATATCCCTCATAGAACCACTGATCATAGATAAGTGCTTTGCGGTAACCGTTGCTGAAATATGTCATCGGATTAAACAGAAGCACCTTGCGGATAAAAGCGTTTTTGATGTGGTAGGAATCGAAGCATACACCTGAAAGCCAGAAAAGTCCCGACATTATTGTGGTGATAAAGCTTTCAAGATCCTTACTGAATGCACACATAGGAGCAAGCGACCATGTGAGCGCCCAGAAGAACATAAACATCAGACCGGAGTAGCCGATTATCTGTATATGATAAATTGTGGGAGTAAAACCGGAGAATAACAGATATATATATGCTAAAACAAAAAGGAAAATATGAACATAGAATTTAGAGACCGTTGTATATGTTGTAATGGTTGAGACAGGGAAAGATATTTTATTTACGAACTGACGGTTGTCACGGATACATTTAGAGCCTCTTGAAACACAGTCACTCATAAAGCACCAAGGCAGAAATCCTACCATCGCAAATACGAAGAACGGTATATTACCGTCAATGGGGCTTCTGTTCATTGCAATCTCGAATGCAAACCAATATACAAAAAGCTGGAAAAGCGGTTTCATCACTGCCCAGAACGGACCTATTACAGCTCCCTTGTATGTCTTGATAAGGTCATTCTTTGCAAGCATGAATATCTGCTTGCCAAAGCCCTTATGCTCCCTCGGTATCTGCAGTAAGCCTTCTTTTATTCTGCAGAAAAAGCCTTCTTTATTGCCGCTGATGTGAATTTCCGTATTCATTGGCCGTCCTCCTCTGTTCTTAACACCTTATGTTCGCTTACACATTTTTTTACATTTTCTATTTCCTTTTTTGCATCTGTTCCGCTGATCCGTGCATTTTTCTTTATCTTATGCTTCCACACCGGTATCTGTATCAGTCCTGCAATGGTACCGATACCGTATGCACAATGCAGAAGGAAGAATACCGCAGGCAGCAGAAGCATTGATATATGCTTTTTTTCGGCGCTCGCAAATGCTGCTGCAGACATCATTATATCCGCAAGCAGATATGTGCCGAATATAAGAATAAACGGGTACGTCATCCATATATTTCCTGTAATGAATGCACTGACAAACAGCAGCAAAGAGCATATAAGCATAAGCACGAAAAAAAACGGTATAAAGTGAAATGAAGAGATACACTGATAGCAAACACTCATTGTAAGTCCTATCCACTTACCGTTGGAATACTTTTGTTTAAGCATTGAAGAAAGACTTTCCCTTGTATGCTGATATGAAATAATATCGCTGCCCTGACATATCTTATAGCCTGCTTTTCTTATTCTATAGTGCAGCTCATTATCCTCTGTTCTGCCTAAATCCTCATTAAAGCCGCCGACCTTTTCAAAAACCTCTCTCCTGTATGCGCCATGAAATACAGAGCTGACATACTTTTTCTCCCCGCTCTTTCTTCTGTAGCCTGCAGGTGAGCTGCCGAACATAGAGCTTTCGGCAAGATAGAGCATTTCCTTCATCGGAGAAGAACTTTCAGCTTTATTGGGTCTTGCACCGCCGCATACATACTCACCGCTTTCTATAAGCGAAACATTCTGTTCAATAAAATCCTCAGGTATTTCTGCGTGTGCATCAAGCCTTATTATTATCTCACAGGAAGCGTTTTTTATGGCTGTATTCCAGCCTGCCGCCTGATTCTTTTTAGGGTTATCAAGGACGTTTATTCCCAGATAACGGCTCTGCTCCTGCTCAGCGAAGCCTTCAAATATCTTTCTGGTTCCGTCAGTTGACAAGCTGTCTACAAAAACAAGCTCCGTTTTATTCTGCGGAAAAGTCTGTACCTTTATCTGATTTAACAGCGACGGCAAATTCTGTTCTTCATTATACGCAATGATACAAAGTGAAACTGTCATCAGCTTGCACTCCTATTCATTTTATTCTGATTAATTATAGATTTTTATTCGATTTTTGTCAATGCATAGGCTGTATTTTCGGAAGGATTACGACATTGTATATCATTTTATAAAAAATATTGTAGATATTTTTTTCTGAAAGAAAGACCTGCGTACTTTATTTCCGCAGGTCTTTAAAGCATTTTTACGACTGTTAAATTGTAAACTGTTCTCCGCATTCACAGCAGCCGAAATGTATATTATCAGCTCCCGAAAGCAGCTCCGAAACCGAGCTGAGTAGTTTATCAGGAGAGATGTTCTTACATTTCGGGCAGAAGATTCTTTCAGATCGGAGCTTTGCTCCGCCATCGTCAAGTTCAAATCCGTTTTGACTGTTTATGCCTTCAAAAACCTGCTTTGCGGTATTTTCGTCGCAGTCCTCTCCGAATTCATCAAGAACTTTTGCCGTTTCCTGCACTGTTTTACAATCAGCAAGTCTGAGTTTCAGTTCATACGCATCTGTAAGTATCATATATTGTCCTCACTTCAATGCATTGCCGTCTTTGAATGCATTGCCTACCTTCTCTCCTACTACTCTGTATGCATGAGCAGGTGAATCATATACAAGAGCATCTATTTTTCCTATATCAATATTGCCGTTCTCATCAAGTACGTTCTCATCTGCGCTGAGGTTTACGACCTCACCTACTACACGGAACTCTCCAAACTCTTCCCTCATAGAAACCACCTTACACTCTATTGTAACGGGATAATCAGTAATAACGGGAGCATTGACGAATTCACTTTTTTCCGTATGCAGACCTGCCTTAGCAAGCTTATCCTTCTCGGTTTTTGCGGAGACAAGCCCTACATAATCAGATTCAACAATGTGCTTCTTATCGGCAAAGCTGACTGTAAACGCATTGTTTCTTTTGATATTTTCTGTCGTAGCGTGAGACATTCCGAGATTGAGTGCAATATGCTTTCCTCCGCACTGTCCTCCCCATGCTGCGTTCATTGCATCAGCTGTTCCGTCCTCATTATATGTGGCAATAATAAGAACAGGCAGAGGTGTGATTACTGCCTTTGCTCCGAAATTCTTTTTCATAAAAAAACCTCCTGTCTTTATTTTGTTTATATAATTATATCATATTACTATTTCTTGTCAATAATAATACTTTGTTATAAACATGAGAAGACTTTGTTATAAACATGAGAAAAAAACTCCTGAAAAAATATAAAAAACGAAAAAACTCTTGACAATTGCAAAGAACTGTGCTAATATAATTCATGTCGCTGATATGCGGGTGTAGTTCAGTGGTAGAACCCCAGCCTTCCAAGCTGGTTGTGTGGGTTCGATTCCCATCACCCGCT
>CACXGH010000090.1 GCA_902767175.1 uncultured Ruminococcus sp. | reverse complement strand
TGCCTGATGTATATGTACCGTGCGATGTATGCGGAGGAAAAAGATATAACCGTGAAACGCTTGAGGTGAAATACAGGGGAAAGTCTATATATGATGTCCTCGAAATGACAGTCGAGGAGGGCTGTGAATTCTTCGCAAATCATTCAAAGATATATAATAAGCTCAGAACACTTTATGATGTAGGGTTAGGCTATATAAAGATAGGTCAGCCGTCAACGACGCTTTCGGGCGGTGAAGCACAGAGAATCAAACTTGCGACTGAGCTTTCAAGGCGCTCTACAGGCAAAACGATATATATTCTTGACGAGCCGACAACAGGACTTCATATTGCTGATGTTCACAGGCTTATTGAGGTACTGCAGAAATTTGCGGACGGCGGAAACACGGTTGTTGTAATTGAGCATAATCTTGACCTTATAAAAACGGCAGACCATATTATAGACCTCGGACCTGAGGGCGGAGACGGCGGAGGAACCGTTATCGCTGAGGGAACTCCCGAATTTATAGCGGAATGTACGAATTCATATACAGGACAGTATCTCCGCCCGATGCTAAGGGGCGAGTAAAAGAAAAAGCAGAGCCGTGAGGGTGTGATGAAGGAATGTTCGGCTATCTGAGACCCGAAAGGGAAGAACTAAAAGTCAGAGAATACGAGCTTTACAGGAGCGTATACTGTGGGTTGTGCAAAAGTCTTGGCAAGGATTACGGCATTATCTCAAGACTTACTCTCAGCTATGACTGCACAATGCTTGCGATGCTCACGGCTTCGCTTAAGAGCGAATGCTCTCATGTATCAGACGGAAGATGCAGGGTGAATCCTTTAAAAAAATGCCTTATGTGCGATATAGAAGGAGAAGCAATGCACCTTGCAGGTGCGGTTTCTGTAATAATGACCTACTATAAGCTGTCTGACACAATTGCCGATTCGGGATTTCTTAAAAGAACGGGCGCAAGAATAATACGGGCGCTGTTCAAGGGCAGCTTAAAAAAAGCAGGAAAATCATATCCCGAAATAGAAAGCGATGTCCGTGAAATGGTGCAGGCACAGCAGATTGCGGAGGAAAACGACAGCGGCATAGATGCCTCAGCCGACCCTACGGCAAAATTGCTGTCGAAGCTCTGCAGGCGGCTGTCAGATGATGAAATGACACAGCTTGTGCTAGAGCGGTTCGGTTATTATCTTGGCAGGTGGATATATATTATTGATGCGGCAGACGACCTTGAAAAGGATATAAAGCACCACAGCTTCAATCCTTTCATAAAGGAACAAAGGAAAACACCCGAAGAAACTTATCTTTTCTGCAATGAAACGCTGAATATGACAGCCGCACAGCTTATTATGGCTTATGAACTGCTGGAGCTTGGCTCTTATAAGGAAATTCTTGACAATGTAGTATATCATGGGTTATCATTTCAGCAGAGAGAATGTCTTTTTGAGAAAAAATCAGAGAAAAAAGACAGAAAAATGAAAAAACAGAGACATAAAGATTACTATACATTTCTCTCAGGCGGAACAGACCGCAGGTAACAATCGGCAGTTTGCAGTGTACATCGTAGATCCGGAGTACATATAGATCCTGTGTTATTTTGAATATGTATCAGTTTGATACTATTGAGCAGCAGATGAAGGGAAGAAGAGAATATGAAAGACCCGTATCAGGTTTTAGGCGTTTCACGTTCTGCGTCAGACGAAGAAATAAAAAAAGCTTACAGAGAGCTTGCAAAAAAATATCACCCGGATAAATATAACGATACCCCCCTTGCCGATGTAGCATCGGAGAAGATGAAGGAGGTAAACGAGGCTTATCATGCGATAACTGCCGAACGTAAAAACGGCAGTCCGGACAGCAGCCGTTCTTCTGCATACAGCAGCTCCTATGACAGCTCTTACAGCAGCTCGTACAGCAATTCATACGGCAGCAGTCATCAGAGCCTTTTTGATGAGATAAGAGCTATGATAAACGGCGGCAATTTTTCCGCTGCGGAGGAAATGCTGTCGGGAATACCATCTGACGAGAGAAATGCCGAATGGTATTATCTTATGGGTGTTGTAGTGTATCGGAAGGGCTTTCTTTCCGATGCGTATAATTATTTTCAGACAGCCTGCAGAATGGATCCGTCAAATGAGGAATACCAATCTATGTTCAGAAGGATACAGCAGCAGCGTTCAGGCAGTCAGGGAGGATATAATGCTTCATCATCATCTGCCGCAAATGACTGCTGCGATATATGCACCTGTCTTATTTGCACTGATTGTCTGTGCAACGGGTGCCGGTAAAAGATACGGGAGTATTAAATATGAGAAAAACACAGTCAATAGCAATCGGGGGAATGCTGACGGCTCTTGCGGCAGTCATTATGCTTGTTTCTAACCTTGTGCCATCGGGAATGTACACCTTTCCTGCTGCAGCAGGAATAATAGTATATATAATTTCTGTTTGTTCGGGACGCTCGTATTCATGGGTGTCCTTTGTCGTTTTATCTGTATTGTCAATGATTTTATGTGCGGATAAGCAGGCACCGTTATGCTTTATATTATTTTTGGGATATTATCCTCTGATTAAAGAGCTGCTCGAAACAATCAGGCTTAAAATAGTTGTATATATTCTGAAAGTGCTGATATTCAACACTGCTGCTGCAGCGGTTTATCTTCTGCTTAAATTCGTTTTTTTGGTGCCTGATGAGGAATATGTGATTTTCGGGGTGAATCTTCCGCTTGTTTTCCTTCTTTTGCTTAATATTATTTTTCTGCTTTATGATTTTGCATTAACATTGTTTTTTAAAAAATATAAGAAAAAAATTTACGAAATTGTTACAAAGTTTAATAAAAAGTTTTAGTTTATTCTGCACAGGAAATTCAATTTGTGTTACAAAAAAGAAAGAAAAATAATGGGAATTTGAGCAAAATACGCATAATTTGGTATAAAAATTGTAACAATTGTTACCATGTCATAAATGTATATGTCATTTTATACATAATGCTGATTGACTAAAATGCATAATTAAGTTATAATAATGACAATCTGCCGGTTAAAATTGCAACAAATCGGTAACAAACCTGTAAATACTTGTAAATGATTAAGAAAGGTCGTGCAGCTTCGGATATGGAACACTCAGCAAAAAATCTGAAAAAGACACATACAGTAAGGATAATAACCGCTGTATTGTGCGCCATCGTACTTATCCTTGTATCCCTGCCTATAGCATCGGTGTCAGTAAAGGCTGATTCGTCGATAATAGCAAGAACCACTGCAAATGTAAATATTCGTACCGGAGCCGGAACGGGATATTCCGTAATAAAGGTCGTAAAAAACAGCACTTATGCAACCGTAATAGACAGATCACAGCCCAATTGGCTCAAGGTTAAGCTGTCAGACGGCACAACGGGCTACTGTACCTCTGCATATCTTGATATTGTCACAGACTGCAGTACCACCGATTATGTAAACTTCCGTACAGGTCCGGGTACAGGCTATTCAATAATAAGGACATTATCACCTTATACAAGACTTGATATAATTGAATTCAGCAATTCATCATGGGCTAAGGCAAAAACTTCAGGCGGTGAAACAGGCTATGTCTGCACTGATTATGTAAGCTTTATTACAGACAGCACAGTATCATCGGCTGCTTCCGTTAAGGATTATACTATCTCATCAACAAAATATACAATTCCAAAGGGCAGAAAATTCAGCCTTGATGTAAGCGGAAACACCGGTGCAGTAGTATGGAGCACATCTGATCCCAGAATCGCAACAGTAACTTCTGACGGTATGGTAAGAGGCATTGCTGCAGGCAGTGCTGTAATAACTGCCACAGATGCAATTACCAAGAAAGCTCTTACCTGTAAAGTGAATGTAGTTAAGACAGACTATCTTTATATTGTTCTTGACACCACATCGAAGAGCATTATACAGGGAACAAGCTTTACACTCAAAGGAAGAACAATTCCTGCAGGCGGAAAGTATACCCTTAAATCATCGGATACCTCAGTAGCTACAGTTACATCAGCAGGTGTTGTAAAAGGTATAAAGGCTGGTACCGCTACCATTACAGCAACAGATTCAACAGGTGTAGTAACCGATAAGTGCCGTGTTACGGTAACTCCTATAGGCAGCATAGCTCTCCAGCAGTCGTCAATCTCAGTTGATGTCGGCTCATCAAAGACTATCGGAATCATCAAGCAGCCTTCAAATATTCAGGTTAAATGGACAAGCAGCAACACAAGCGTTGCAGGTGTCAATGACGGTGTTGTAAGCGGTCTCGGACCAGGAACTGCCGTTATTACCGCAGTGGACGAGTCAGGCAAGTCAAAGCAGAAATGCACAGTCACAGTAAATGCGGTAAGCTCAGGTTCTGTAAGCCTCTCAAGATACAATGCCAAGACTACAGCAGGCAAGACTATCTATATAAGAGGCTATAACGGTGCTAAGTGGACAACAAGCGATTCTTCTGTAGCTACAGTATGGGACGGATTTATCCTTACAAAGAAAGCAGGACAGGTAGCTATCTCATACGAAAACTACTACGGTCAGAAAGCGGTATGTGTAGTAACCGTTCTTGATGCAGCACCCGTAAAATTTGCATATTCTTCACCTAACTCAGCAACTCTCAGTTCAAAGGTGACTCTTGTTGCAATTACAGACAAGAAGCGCACAGGCGTTTACTTCACGGTTAAAGACGGTGCAAATGTTACAACAGTAACAGCTTCAAGAAAGGTTGCTGAAGGCAGTACATACGTCTGGAAGGGCACATACACCCCCAAGAGTGCAGGTACGTTTGACGTAAATACTTATGCAAAGTATGACGGAAAATGGAGCACCTGCAATGACGGTAAGTGCGATATATACATAACAGATAAGACTAACGCATCAGAAACAGGACTTAAAAGACTCCGTGCAAGCGATGAGGTAATTAATTTCATTGGCGATAAGGAAGGCTTTGTGTCAAGCGTTACTTATGACACACTCGCATATAATGTTCCTACACTTGGTCACGGTCAGGTGGTATGGGAGGGCGAATGCTTCTACGATCATCTCACCGCAGGCGAGGGTTATGCACTTCTTGTCAAATCAGTGAATAATGGAGTATTTACGAGCAGCGTTAATAATATGCTTATAAATAATAATGTTTACTTCAATCAGCAGCAGTTTGACGCTCTTGTTTCATTCTCCTATAACCTTGGTACAGGTTGGACAAGCTCGTCTGATCTTAAGAATATACTTCTTAATTCATGGGGCTCGAAAACGACCTCCGGCGGTGACACGATGTATGCCAAGGTCACGGCATCAGCAGGACTTAACCTCAGAAACAGCGCTACTACAACATCAAGCATACTTGAGGTACTCGACTATAACGAGACGGTAACTCTTGTAAGCACACAGAAGTATAACAGCATATGGTACAAGGTCAAGACAAGCAGCGGCAGGACAGGCTACTGCAGCAGCACATATCTGAATGTATATACATCAGGAAACGCTGTCGGATATGCCCGTGATCTGAATAATGTAAACAAGAATGCACTCATCAGCGAGATGCTTGCATATCATCATGCAGGAGGCAACTGCTATTACGGACTTCTTTACAGAAGAGTAGATGAGTTGGAAATGTTCCTGTACAATGACTATGCTCCCGATGGCAGAAGCAATAAACATTATTTCCCGGATCAGCCTTGCTTACCGTTCTGAATCAAACAATCACCCCCGGACATTATTGTTCGGGGGGTTGTTGTGCCTTTTTATTGTCGATTGATTAGTTTTTTTTGCACATTTTTTCCATTTTCTGCTTTTTTTTATTAAAATGGCTAAAATATGAAAAATAATAATACTATAATGACAAATTTAGGAAAAGTCTGAGATAAAATACATCTCTCACGATAAAATAATAAAATTATTAAGATTATAACGTTATTTATTTATAAAAATACAAGATTATAATTACAAATAAGAATAAAAAACCAATAAATAGTAATAACCACTCACTAAAAATGCAGATGAGTTCTGATAATCTCTGTATATAAAAAATAATAAGAAATTTTGACAATGAGATAATAGGGTGGTATAATCATCATCGGAGGTGTTGCTTTATGAGTAACAAAAGAATAGGATTTATCGGTGCGGGGAATATGGCAACCGCAATAGTGAACGGTATAATCTCTAATAAAGCCAAGGACGCAGGGGATATTTCGGTTTATGACCTTGATAAAGCAAAGCTTGATCTTATGGCTGAAAAGGGTACGGATACAACTGATTCGTGCCAAGAGCTTGCTGAAAAGAGCGACATAATAGTTCTTGCAGTAAAGCCGCAGAATTATGATGAGGTACTTGCTGATATCAAAGATTCGGTAAAGGAAAATACGGTAATAGTAACGATAGCCGCAGGTATTTCCATTGCCCATGTACGCAGCGGACTCGGAAAGAACTGCCCTGCTGTAAGGGTAATGCCGAATACACCTCTCCTTCTAGGTAAAGGCGCAAGCGCACTCTGCCGTTCGGAGAACATAAGCGATGAGGATTTTGAAGAGGTTTATAAGATGTTCTCACTGTCAGGAGATGCAGTTCTTCTCACAGAGGATAAAATGAACGCTGTAATTGCCGTTAACGGCAGCAGCCCTGCTTATGTTTATCTTTTCGCTAAGGCAATGGTTGACTATGCTGTTTCTGTCGGTATTGACAGAGATGCAGCTATGAAGCTTGTATGCAAGACATTTGAAGGAAGTGCCGAAATGCTTCGCTCAAGCGGAGACACACCCGAAACGCTGATAGAGAAAGTATCCTCAAAGGGCGGTACTACGATAGAAGCAATGAAGGTACTTAACGAGCGTGCAGTTCCGCAGGCTATTTTTGATGCAATGGCGGCCTGTACAAAAAGAGCTGAAGAATTGGGTGCATAAGCTGTTTTTAGTGTTGTCCGATTCTGTTCTGCTGCCTGTCGGTACGCATTATTAATTGAACATTTCATATCTTTATCCACAGGAAATAAAATATCGGATATTATTTCCGCTTCGTATCCTGTGCAGCTGCAAGCCAAAGGCACGGTATTCTCAATCAGAGTATACCGTGCCTTAATTAGTGTTTGTTTTTATACGACAAATCCGCCGTTGACACCGAGAACCTGACCTGTGATGAATGATGAGCTGTCAGACGCAAAAAACAAGACTGCTGCAGCTATGTCCTCAGGTGTGCCTATTGTGCCTGTGGGGGTTTCTTCCTTCAGGGCAGTGATATCTGTCTCCGTCAGATTTGATGTCATGTCGGTCTTTATTACACCCGGAGCTATGCAGTTTACGGTAATTCCGCTGAGTCCTTCTTCCATGGCAAGGGCTTTTGTAAGTCCTATGATTCCTGCCTTAGCCGCAGAATAATGTACCTCACATGAGCCGCCCACCTGTCCCCACATTGAGGAAATGTTTATTATCCTGCCGAACTGCTGACGTATCATAAACGGCAAAGCTTCACGGCAGCAGTAAAATGCACTGCTGAGATTGACAGACAGCATTCGGCGCCAATCATCGTCAGTAATATCTGTAAAAAGCTTTGTCTGCGCTATTCCTGCGTTGTTTACGAGAATGTCTGTCCCTCTGTATTTGTTGCTCAGTTCGGCAAACATTCTCCTTACCTCATCGGGGTCTGATACATCAGCCCGAACTATATCGGAGAAAAAACCTCTGCTCCTCAGTTCTTTGCTGAGTGTCTCTGCTTTTTCTGCAGAATGACAGTAATTTATGAATACCCTGTATCCTGCCTCTGCCAATTTTACAGCAACAGCAGCGCCTATACCTCTGGAGGCTCCTGTGATAAGTGCGTTTCTCATGCCTTTTTCAGCACTTCGACTATCTCACCGACAATTATTTCGTGCCAATCATTGTCGGAATAGAACTTGCTGACATACTCACTGTCAAAAAAGCTCTCTGCAGTCATTTTCTGCTTATACAGCTTTTTGCAGACGATAACAAGGTCTGCCTGCTGAAAATAAGGTGCCTTCTCATCGAATACAGGAATAAATCCCGTAGCCGCAGCTTTGTCGACATCTCTGCCGGAGTTTCTTCCGCAGAACGCAAGCTCCTTCATATACTCACCGCCAAAAAAGCTCAGAGTATAATAATCACTGCCGTCAATGAATTCGAGAGTGTATCTGCTGTCTCTGATAAAGCTGAATACGACATTTTTGTTCCACAGAACACCAATACCGCCCCAGCTTGCTGTCATGGTGTTGCAGCTTTCTTCATTGCCTGCTGTGATAAGTGTCCATTGACTGCCTATCCTTGTAAAAAAATTGTCGTTAAGCTCTGTTATTTCGATTTTTTTAAACTCGCTCATTTATGCTCCTCCTTAAATTGTTCTTCTGCTATTATATCATAGTGCAGAGGAAAATAGTAATCCTTTAAATGTATATTATACATTATTTTATGCATAAATGTATATTTTATAATAACTTTCAATACGCTGAGCGTATATATTCAATAATAAGCAGTGTTGAAATTCTTATAGTATATAGAAATATATATAGAAATTAGACAAAAATGCACAGGCAAATTGAAACTTACTTGATAATTATACAAAAATCATGTTCTCTGAATAAATATTCAAAAAAACCTTGATTTTATGCAAAAATAGTGTATAATGAATACTGTAATAAAAAGCACACGGAGGTAATCACTATGGGAGACATTAAAAAGGTAGTTCTTGCTTATTCAGGCGGACTTGATACATCTATCATCATTCCCTGGCTCAAGGAAAACTATGATAACTGTGAGGTCATCGCAGTATCAGGCGATGTAGGACAGGACAGCGAGCTTGAGGGTCTTGAGGAAAAGGCTCTCAACACGGGCGCATCAAAGCTCTATATCGAGGATCTTAACAAAGAGTTCATCGAGGAATATGTATTCCCCACAATCAAGGCAGATGCGGTTTATGAGAGTAAGTATCTTCTCGGTACTTCCTTTGCAAGACCGATAATCGCTAAGAGAATCGTAGAGATAGCTCTTAAAGAGGGAGCAGATGCGATCTGCCACGGCTGCACAGGCAAGGGCAACGATCAGGTAAGATTTGAGCTTGCTATCAAGGCATTTGCACCTGACATGAAGATCATCGCTCCTTGGAGAGAGTGGGATATTAAGTCCCGTGACGAGGAGATAGATTATGCTGAGGCACACAATATCCCTCTTAAAATAACAAGAGAGACAAACTACTCCAAAGATAAGAATATCTGGCATATTTCACATGAGGGTCTTGACCTTGAGGATCCTGCAAATGAGCCTATGTACAATAAGGAAGGCTTCCTTGAGCTGGGTGTTTCACCTGAGCAGGCTCCCGATAAGCCTACCTATGTAACGATCTCATTTGAGAAGGGCATTCCGGTTGCTGTAGACGGCGAGAAGCTCGGCGCAGTTGAGATAGTTAAAAAGCTCAATAAGCTTGGCGGTGAAAACGGCATCGGTATCGTTGATCTGGTTGAGAACAGACTTGTCGGCATGAAGTCAAGAGGCGTATATGAGACTCCCGGCGGCACAATTCTGTATCATGCTCATAACAAGCTTGAGGAGATAACACTCGACAGAGATACATACCACTTCAAACAGCAGGTAGGTCTGCGTTTCGCAGAGCTGGTTTACTTCGGTCAGTGGTATACACCCCTCAGAAAGGCACTGTCTGCATTTGTGGATTCAACACAGGAGACAGTAACAGGCGATGTAAAGCTTAAGCTTTATAAGGGCAACATTATTGATGCAGGTGTAACATCACCGTATTCACTGTATGATCCCGATATCGCTACCTTTGACGAGGACGAGGTATACAACCAGAAGGACAGCGCAGGCTTTATCAATCTTTTCGGACTTCCGATAAAGGTACAGGCTAAGAAAGGTCTTATCAAAGAATAATAGATTATTCATTTGATTATAGGAAATATGTCAGGGCGAACAGTGTAAATTCATTGTCCGCCCGACTATTATTTAACGAGTTCTGTTAAATACGGACAAATAACCGGCATGAGGTGAATATAATGAAGCTGTGGGCAGGAAGATTTTCTAAAGAAGCAGATAAAAAAACAAATGACTTCAATTCGTCTATATCCTTTGACAGCAGAATGTACAGAGAGGATATAGAGGGCAGTATTGCACACGCAGAGATGATAGGCGAGTGCGGAATAATCGAAAAAAGCGAGGCACAGGCTATAATAAAGGGACTTGAGGACATTCTTGCCGATATAGACAGCGGAAAGCTCACTATTGACCCTGATGCCGAGGATATACATACGTTTATCGAGGGCGAGCTTACAAAGCGTCTCGGTCAGACAGGAAAAAGACTTCATACAGCACGAAGCAGAAATGACCAGGTTGCCGTAGATATCCGTCTCTATCTGAAAAAGCAGATAAAGGAAGTGACCGCTCAGGTAAAGGAGCTTGTCACTGTACTCTGCAAAAAGGCTGAGCAGTATTCCGATACTGTAATGCCGGGATACACTCATCTGCAGAGAGCACAGCCTATTACCTTCGGTCATCATCTCATGGCTTATGCCGAAATGCTCCTCCGTGATATAGACAGGCTTGAAGGTGCTTACAGACATACAGACGCAATGCCGCTCGGAAGCGGTGCTCTTGCTACAACGACATATCCGATAGACAGAACAGTCACAGCAAAGCTGTTAGGCTTTTCGGATATATGTCAGAACAGTCTTGACGGTGTATCAGACCGTGACTTCTGTATGGAGCTGGCATCAGTACTTTCCATTATTATGGTACATCTTTCAAGGTTTTCTGAGGAGATAATAATGTGGTGCTCATGGGAATTCAAGTTCGTTGAACTTGACGATGCTTTCTCAACAGGTTCGAGCATCATGCCGCAGAAGAAAAATCCCGATATAGCAGAGCTTGTAAGGGGAAAATCAGGCAGAGTATTCGGAGACCTCATGACACTTCTCACCGTTATGAAAGGAATTGCTCTTGCTTATAATAAGGATATGCAGGAGGATAAGGAAGCAATATTTGATGCTGTTGATACAGTGAAGATGTGCCTTACAGCCTTTACTCCTATGATAGATACAATGAAGGTGCTGCCTGAGAATATGAGAAGGGCAGCCGCAAACGGATTTATCAACGCTACGGACTGCGCTGATTATCTTGTTAAGAAGGGACTTCCGTTCCGGGATGCATATAAGGCAACGGGAACATTGGTAGCTTTGTGCATAGAGAAGAAAACGACACTTGAGGAGCTGCCGATAGAGGAATATAAGAAAATCTGCGAGACCTTTGACGAGGGAGTATATGATGCTATTTCCCTTGAGAACTGCGTAAACGGAAGACGTGTACTCGGAGGTCCTGCAGGAGAAAATGTCAGAGCACAGGCAAAGAGAGTGCTTTCACTGATTGAAAACTAAAAAGTCGTTTTTTAGAAAAGGGTGTGGAGAAATCTCTTTGTTTTTATACAAAGGGTTTCCGCCACAGGACTGAGCCTTCAAAAAATATAACGGAAAAAAGAAACAGGAGTTGACAAGAGGAAATGAAAATAAAGGCAGGTATTATCGGAGCAACAGGCTATGCAGGAGCAGAGCTGGTGCGTATACTTTTAACTCACCCTGAGGCTGAAATTGCAGCAATAAGCTCAGTAACCTTTGAGGGCAAAAAGCTCAGCGAGGTATATCCTTCATATAAGAGCCTTTGCGATATGGAATGCGGCACTCAGGAGGAGGTCGTTGAAAAGAGCGATGTTATTTTTGCGGCTCTTCCGCATGGACTTTCACAGGAGCTTGCCGCTCAGTGCGATAAGGCAGGCAAGGCATTTATCGACCTTGGCGCCGATTTCAGACTTGAGAGCGAGGAGGAATATAAGCAGTGGTACGGCTGTGACTTCCTTGACCATGACCTGCATAAGCGCTCTGTATATGGTCTGCCGGAGCTTTTCCGTGACAATATAAAGGGAAAGAAGATAATAGCAAACCCTGGCTGCTACACAACAGGCGCTCCTCTGGCACTTGCACCTGCTGTAGTCAACGGTCTTGTAAGCACAGAGGGAATAATCGTCGATTCAAAGTCGGGCGTAACAGGCGCAGGCAGAAAGCCGAATCAGGGCAATCATTACCCTGAGCTTAACGAGGGCTTCCATGCTTATAAGGTGGCTTCACACCGCCATACCCCCGAAATAGAACAGACTCTTTCCAAGCTTTCCGGAAAGAATGTAAAAATAACATTTGTACCTCATCTTCTTCCTGTAAACAGAGGAATTATTTCGACCTGTTATGCACGTCTTAACGAAGGAGTGACCAAGGAACAGGTAAGACAGGCTTATGAGGAATTCTATAAGGACGAGTTCTTTGTAAGACTTCTCCCTGACGGAGCAAATGCAGATATACATAATATCAAATATTCAAACTTCTGCGATGTTTCTCTCCATATCGACGAGAGAACAGGAACACTTATTGCAATATCTGCAATAGATAATATGGTAAAGGGCGCAGCGGGACAGGCAATACAGAATATGAACATAATTTTCGGACTTGACGAAAAGACAGGTCTTGTTATAGTACCGCCCGCATTCTGATAATAAAGGACAAAAGTATCGCCTTCGGCGCGGTAATTGAAACGGAAAAGGAGTGTATAAATTGGGATATAAATTTATAGACGGCTCAGTAACAGCAGCTAAGGGCTTTAAGGCATCGGGAATACACTGCGGTATCAGAAAGAATAAGAGCAAGAGAGACCTGGCACTTATCTTCTGTGAGAAAAAATGTACAGCGGCGGCTGTATATACAACCAACCTTGTAAAAAGCTCACCTATCACAGTGACAAAGAAAAATCTTGAAAACGGCATTGCACAGGCTGTTATTGTGAACAGCGGCAATGCTAATACCTGCAATGCTGACGGTATGGAAAAGGCTGAGATGATGTGCCGCCTTACTGCCGAAAAGCTTGGAATCAGCGCTGACGATGTTATAGTCGGTTCAACAGGCGTTATCGGTCAGGTGCTTCCCATAGAGCCTATAGCTGACGGTATGGAGCAGCTTGTGAATGAGCTTTCTGTTGACGGTGCAGCTAATGCAGCAGAAGCTATCATGACTACCGATACTATCTCCAAGGAGATTGCCGTTGAAACAGAAATCGGCGGAAAGACCGTTAAAATCGGCGGTATCTCAAAGGGAAGCGGCATGATCCATCCCAATATGGCTACAATGCTTTGCTTTGTCACAACAGATGCGGCAGTTTCTGCTGAAATGCTGCAGAAGGCTGTAAAGACAGCGGCAGACCTTACCTTCAATATGATAAGCATTGACGGTGATACATCAACCAACGATACACTCTCCGTTATGGCTTCGGGACTTGCAGGAAATGATGAGATAACAGAAGAAAATGACGATTATAATACCTTCCTTGAAGCTCTTACAGCAGTTTGCAGAGGTCTTTCAAAGCTGATGGCTAAGGACGGTGAAGGCGCTACAAAGCTGCTCGTCTGCAAGGTAAGCGGAGCTAAGAGCGAAAAGGACGCAAAGGGCGTTGCGAAGTCCGTTATATGTTCAAGCCTTCTCAAGGCTGCAATGTTTGGTGCAGATGCCAATTGGGGACGTGTACTTTGTGCAATAGGCTATTCGGGCTGTGACGTAGATGTCAATAAGGTAGATGTCGCATTTGTATCAAAGGCAGGCAGAATAGAAGTATGCAAAAACGGTGCAGGAATTGACTTTTCTGAGGAAATTGCAAAGAAAGTTCTTACAGAGGACGAGATTGATATTTTAGCAGAGCTTAATGACGGTGAGGGCAGTGCAGAGGCTTACGGCTGCGACCTTACCTATGAATATGTAAAAATAAACGGCGATTACAGAACCTGATATGCCGCAGGAATTTGAATAAGCAGGTGATAGAGATGCGCAATATATCCGACCAGGACAGAGCAAATGTACTTGTACAGGCTCTCCCTTATATACAGAAATGGGCAGGAAAAACGATAGTAGTAAAATACGGCGGAAACGCAATGATAAGTCCCGAACTTAAGGACGCTGTAATGAGCGATATCGTTCTCCTGCAGCTTATCGGAATAAATGTCGTGCTTGTACACGGCGGCGGTCCCGAGATAAGCGGAATGCTCAATAAGATTGGCAAAGAGAGCCGTTTTATTAACGGTCTGCGTGTTACCGATGAAGAAACAATAGATATAGTACAGATGGTTCTTGCGGGAAAGGTAAATAAAAGTCTTGTACAGCTCCTTGAACAGCACAGCGGTAAGGCGATAGGTCTGTGCGGTCTTGACGGCAGAATGATAATGGCTGAGAAAAAGGCTTCGGGAATAGACCTTGGTTTTGTCGGTGAGATCACGGAGATACACACAGAGGTAATAGAAAATGCCACCAAAAACGGCTATGTGCCGATAATATCTACCGTAGCAGGCGGATATAACGGTGATGTATACAACATAAATGCCGACCTTGCAGCGGCAAGGATAGCTTCCGAAATGAAGGCTGCAAAGCTCATTCTTATGACAGATATAAAGGGACTTCTCAGGGACAAGGACGATGAAAGCACACTTATACCTGTTGTAAATGTCAGCGAGGTACCTTCTCTCAAGCGTGAGGGAATAATATCCGGCGGAATGATCCCTAAAATAGAATGCTGTGTTGAGGCTGTCCGCCGCGGAGTAAAGAGGGCACATATCATAGACGGAAGAATACCGCACTCTATTCTTATAGAGATGTTCTCTGATGAAGGTATCGGAACTATGTTCTACTGATATTACAAGAGGTACGGATATGAATCTGCCTGAGATGGTATTGTTCGACTATGGGAATACAATAATAACCGAAGAGCTTATAGGCTTTGATAAAGGAAATGAGGCTGTTCTTGCCTATGCGGTGAAAAATCCCCGTAATATAACGGTAAAAGAGCTGCAGCCGGAGTTTGACAGGCTTATAGGGTATATTTCGGACAGAATGGGTGCTGAAAACAGGAATTATCAGCCCTTTGAGCTTAGCTGGTGCAGTATTAACCGTTATGTTTATGAATCGTACGGTATATATTTTGACAAAACGTATGAGGAGCTTGAAAGAATATATTGGGACGCCGCAGTAAAGCCGTACCCTGCACAGGGAATAGAGGAGCTGCTTTGTCTGCTCAGGGAGAACGGTATCGGAACGGGTGTGGTGAGCAATCTTATGCATTCGGGAAAAACACTCTCTGACAGAATAAACAGAGTCCTGCCCGGAAGCAGCTTTGAATTTGTCATCTCAAGCTGTGACTATATATTCCGCAAGCCTGAGAGGGAGATATTCTCCTTAGCTCTGAATAAGGCAGGACTTAAGCCTGAAAAGGTATGGTTTTGCGGAGATAATCCGGTATGCGATATAGAGGGTGCATTGTCGGCAGGAATGACACCTGTATGGTACAGAAAGACTTTCAAAGAAAAGCCGGGCATGAAAATGACAATTCCGTCCGATAAATATATTGCGCTCGACAGCTGGGCGCAGTTGACTGAAATAATAAAGGGGTGCTTGAATTGACACTTGAGGAAATAAAAAATGACGAACAAAGCTATATGATGCAGGCTTACGGCAGGTTTGATGCTGCACTTGTAAGCGGCAAGGGTGCAACCGCTGTAGACAGCGACGGCAAGGAATATATAGATTTTACGAGCGGTATAGGCGTAAATTGTCTTGGCTACTGCGATGAGGGTTGGACAAAGGCTGTATCAGAGCAGGCTGCGACTCTGCAGCATATATCAAATCTGTATTATTCACCTTTGCAGACAGAGGTATCAAAGAAGCTATGCGCTCTTTCGGGAATGAACAGAGTGTTCCTCTGTAACTCTGGTGCTGAAGCTAATGAATGCGCTATCAAGATAGCAAGAAAGTACAGCTTTGATAAATACGGCAGCGGCAGACAGAAAATCGTTACACTCGTAAACTCATTTCATGGCAGAACTGTGACAACTCTTGCAGCGACAGGACAGGACGTTTTTCATAACTTTTTCTTCCCGTTTACAGAGGGCTTTGTATATGCAAATGCCAATGATACAGAAAGCCTTAAAGAATGTATTGATGATGAGGTTTGTGCTGTATTTATAGAACTGATACAGGGCGAGGGCGGTGTAATGCCGCTTGAGCAGTCATTCGTTGACGAAGCTGTCAGAATCTGTAAGGAAAAGGACATTCTTCTTCTTATTGACGAGGTACAGACGGGTATCTCAAGAACGGGCAGTTTTTACTGCTATCAGAGCTACGGTATAAAGCCCGATATAGTTACATCTGCAAAGGGAATTGCAGGCGGTCTGCCTATGGGTGCTTGTCTTTGCGGTGAAAAAGCTGAGAATGTTATCGTTCCCGGTACTCATGGTACGACCTTCGGAGGAAATCCCATTGCCTGCGCTGCAGCACTTGAGGTGCTTTCGAGAGTTGCAGAGCCTGAGTTCCTCAGACAAGTAAATGAGAAGGGCGATTATATCAGAGCCGAACTCAATAAAATCGGAAATGTAAAAGAGGTAAGGGGAAAGGGCATGATGATAGGCATTGTTACAGAAAAGGACAATGCAAAGGAGATTGCTAAAAAGTGCCTTGAAAACGGTCTGCTTATCCTTACGGCAAAGAATCTGTTAAGACTTCTTCCGCCGCTTACTATCACATACGATGAAATAAACAAAGGATTAAGTATCCTGAAAAATACAATGGAGGCGTAAGTTTGAAAAAGAATTTACCGGCCCCGATAAGTAAAAGGGCACAGAAAACCAAGCCACCATGAAGTGGCAAAAAAATAAGTAAAAC
>CACXGH010000089.1 GCA_902767175.1 uncultured Ruminococcus sp. | reverse complement strand
GTTTTACTTATTTTTTTGCCACTTCATGGTGGCTTGGTTTTCTGTGCCCTTTTACTTATCGGGGCCGGTAAATTCTTTTTCAAACTTCACACCCTCAGTAAGAATGCTTACAGCGGCATTTGCAATTCTTTCTTTTAATGCCTTATTATTAATTTCGTTTCTTTCCTTTGCTGTTTCAGGCTGTTTTTTCTTCTTAAAAATGCTCATAATAGAAGTTCCTTTTATCTTTTATATTATAACAAGATAATAATAATTATTGCTGTCAGGAATCTTCTCCTGTTTAATATCTTTTGGCGCCCCACCAACAGGGCATGATGTCCCCCAGAAGTACTGTTTTCCGTGATTTATAATCTGTCATTATCTCCGTGTTTCTGTTTTCATAGGAAAGCTGCATCAGGAATTCTCTGCAGGCTCCACAAGGCATTCCGCTCCCTTCAATATCACTTCGAGGAGGTTCGTTTCTGAATGCGATCAGTCTTTTTATAACCGTCTGACCACTATTCAAATACATATTCAAAGCAGCTGTTCTCTCTGCACAAAGGTTCATAACCCCACTGCATCCCTCAATGCAAAAACCTGTAAAAATCTCTCCATTTTTCGCTTCAATAGCACAAACAACATGATGCGCCGTAATAAATGGTGTCACATCTTCCGGATGATATTCTGCTTTTGCTCTTTCATATAAATGCTCCCAGATATCCATTAATTCCGCCTCACATTTCTGGTATTTACCTGTTTCTTTCAACATTTATTATCACATCTGCTGCAATTTGATTATAGCATTATCACTATTAAAAGTCCATATATTACTCATCTTACTTATCATGCATCTATAATTCAATTAATCACTAATATAAAAAGGACTGCCTTTCGGGGCAGTCCTTTTTTCTGTAAAACTCTATAATATCATGAAAGCGCTGATTTCATCGAATTGACATACTGTCCGACATGACAGGGCGCTTCCTTGCCGTATTGAGCTAATAGCTTTATTATTGCAGAGCCGACAATTGCTCCGTCAGATATATCCGCCATTTTCTTAGCCTGCTCAGGTGTGGATATTCCAAAGCCGATTGCACAGGGAATGTCAGTGTTTTCTCTGATGATTTTCATTATTGACTCAAGATCTGTCGTTATCTCGCTTCTCGTTCCTGTTACTCCAAGACTTGAAACAACATATAAAAAGCCCTCAGCTTCCTTAGCTATCATTGCAATACGGTCCTTTGATGTAGGTGCTATAAACGAAATAAGGTCAACCCCGTATTTTCTGCACAGCGGAAGAAAATCATCTCTCTCCTCAAACGGAATATCCGGCAGAACAAGACCGTCTATGCCGATCTCGCTGCAGATTGAAATGAATTTTTCCGGATCGTATGAGAAAACAACATTTGCATAGGTCATAAAAACTATCGGTACGGTAATATCTTTTCTCAGCTCTCTGACAAGGCCGAAAATCTTCTCTGTATTTACTCCTCCGCTGAGTGCACGGATATTTGCCTCCTGTATAACAGGTCCTTCGGCTGTCGGATCCGAAAAAGGTATGCCAAGCTCTATAAGATCCGCACCGTTTTCTACAGCGGAACGTACAACTGCTGCAGTAGTTTCGAGATCAGGATCTCCGCAGGTAATGAAAGGGATAAAAGCCTTTCCGTTTTTGAATGCATTCTGTATTTTACTCATCAATGTCCACTCCTCTGTAACGGGCTATGGCTGCACAATCCTTATCGCCTCTGCCTGAAATTGTAATTACAATGATCTTATCCTTATCCATAGCAGGTGCAAGCTTAATTGCATGAGCAACCGCATGAGATGATTCTATTGCAGGGATAATACCCTCTGTTCTTGAAAGGTATTCAAAAGCATTTACTGCCTCGTCATCGGTAACGGCAACATATTCTGCTCTTCCGATATCATGCAGATATGCATGCTCGGGACCTACTCCGGGATAGTCAAGACCGGCGGATATAGAATATACAGGAGCTATCTGTCCGAACTCATCCTGACAGAAATACGACTTCATACCATGGAAAATACCAAGCCTGCCCGTAGCGATAGTAGCAGCCGTCTCGAATGTATCTATACCTCTGCCCGCTGCTTCACAGCCTATCAGCCTTACATTCTTATCCTCTATGAAATTATAGAAACTGCCAATAGCATTTGAACCTCCGCCTACACAGGCAAGCACTGCATCCGGAAGTCTGCCTTCCTTTTCGAGCATCTGTTCCTTTATCTCCTTAGATATAACCGCCTGAAAATCACGGACAATAGTCGGGAAAGGATGAGGTCCCATAACCGAGCCTAAGCAGTAATGGGTATCTGCAATTCTCGATGTCCATTCACGCATAGCCTCAGATACGGCATCCTTAAGGGTAGCTGTTCCTGTTTTCACAGGTACAACATCAGCCCCTAAAAGCTTCATACGGTATACATTCAGAGCCTGACGCTTTGTATCCTCCTCACCCATATAAACGACACATTCCATGCCCATGAGTGCGGCTGCTGTAGCTGTTGCAACACCGTGCTGACCTGCTCCTGTTTCTGCTATCAGCCTTGTCTTTCCCATTTTCTTTGCTAAAAGAGCCTGTCCGAGAACATTATTGATCTTATGCGCTCCTGTATGGTTAAGATCCTCTCTTTTAAGATAGATTTTAGCACCGCCGAGATCCTTCGTCATTTTTTCTGCATAGTACAGTCTTGAAGGTCTGCCTGCATAATCATTCAGAAGCGCCTTCAGCTCTTCATTGAACTCAGGATCATTTTTATAGTACTCGTATGCTTTTTCAAGCTCTATCACGGCATTCATCAATGTTTCAGGTATATACTGTCCTCCGTGTATACCAAATCTTCCCTTTGGATTAGTCATTTTCTTCTTCCTTTCTGACAGCAGCAATAATAGCTGCAATTTTTTGATTGTCCTTTATTCCGTCTGTTTCAACTCCGCTGCTTATATCAAGTGCAAAGGCATTTGTCTGCTTTGCGGAATTTATATTGTGAATATTCAGACCTCCGGCAAGAAAAAACGGTGTATGCAGCTCAGGAATAATGCTCCAGTCAAATGTTTTTCCTGTACCGCCCTGTGTAAAGCGGTCGTATGTATCGAGCAAAAGATAATCAATTGCAGGAATAGTATCTGCCTTTTGCAGCTGTTCTTTATTCTGAACAGCTACCGCCTTAATTATCGGTACATCGGTATATTCACTAAGATACTCAATATAATTCCTGTCCTCATCTCCATGAAGCTGGATCATATCAATTATTCCTTCCTCTGCGAGTGTTATGATCTCTTCAATGTCATGATTTACAAATACACCGACAGCCTTGATCTCCGGCGAAAGCAGGCTTTTCAGAAATTTTGCAGTCTCCTTTGAAACAGTGCGTTTTCTTCCCGGAGCAAATACAAAACCAATATAATCCGGCTTATATTCATTTACCGCAAGAATATCCTGCTCCCGTGTAAGACCGCATATCTTGATTTTTTTCATACTGTTCCTCTCAGTTCGTTAAGCTTTTCTTTCTTGTTTTCTGCTCTCATCAGCGTTTCTCCTATCAGCACTGCATCAGCACCGATCTCACGCAGTTTTCTTACATCATCGGCTGTTTTCACACCGCTTTCTGATATAAAGATCATATCATCGGATATCATGCTGCGCAGCATTTTGCTGTTGTCGGTATTAACAGAAAAGTCCTTTAAATTACGGTTATTTACACCTATGATCCTTGCGTTTGCTTTCAAGGCACTGTTTACCTCTTCCCTGTCATGCGTTTCAACGACCGCAGACATTCCAAGCTCATCACAGATACTGATATATTCCTTTATCTTCCCAGTTTCAAGTATCGAACAGATAAGCAGCACAGCTGATGCTCCCAGCACCTTAGCTTCATATATCATATACTCGTCTACGGTAAAATCCTTTCTCAGACAAGGAATCGAAACATTCTCTGCAATTTCCCTGAGATAAGCATCACTTCCGAGAAACCATTCCGGCTCGGTAAGCACCGAAATACAATCCGCTCCTGCCGCTTCATATTCCTTAGCGATCTCAAGATAAGGAAACGTCTCTGCGATCAGTCCCTTGGACGGAGATGCTTTTTTACATTCGCATATAAAAGCTATATCCGGCTTTTTAAGTGCTTTTTCAAAAGCAAAGCTTCCCTTCGGCATTGAAAAAGCCTGCTGCCTTAACTCATTCAAGGATATTTTTTGTTTGGCAAGACGGGTACGTTCCTTTGCGTGGCCGGCAAGCTTGTCTAATATTGTCATGAGTTTTCCTCTTTCCGATTGCTGACCTCTATCAACTTTTCAAGTGTTTTTGCGGCTTTACCCGAATCTATTATTTCTGCCGCAAGACGAATGCCCTCCTCCATGCTGTCGGCTTTTCCGCCGATATACAGAGCAGCACCTGCATTCATAAGTACGGCATTTCTCTTATGTCCTGTTTTTCCGGCAAGAATATCACGGGTTATCTGTGCATTTTCCTGAGGTGTACCGCCCCTGAGATCGTCCTTTGTGCAGCGTTCAAATCCGAACTGTTCGGGTGTTATTGTATATGATTTTGTCCAGCCGTCCTTGATCTCGCATATCTTTGTGGAAGCGCTGAGTGAGATCTCATCAAGCTTATCCATACCGTAAACTACCATGCCGCGGTTTATTCCAAGGTTTGAAAGGACCCGAGCCAGCGGCTCAACGAGGTATTCATCATAAACACCTAAAAGCTGCATTGAAGGAGAGGCAGGGTTAGTAAGAGGGCCTAAGATATTGAAAACCGTTCTGAAACCCAATTCTCTGCGGATAGCGCCTACATACTTCATAGAAGAATGGTATTTCTGTGCAAACAAGAAACACATACCGGCTTCATTCAGAAGCTCAACGCATTTTTCCGGGCTTTGCTCTATATTCACACCAAGAGCCTCAAGACAATCCGCTGTACCGCTGTTTGAAGATGCGGCACGGTTTCCGTGCTTTGCAACTTTCATTCCTCCTGCTGCTGCAACAAGAGCAGAAGTCGTTGAAATATTAAAGCTTCCTGCATTATCACCGCCCGTACCGACTATCTCAAAAACGTCCATGCCTGTATCCACCTTTGTTGCGTGGTCTCTCATCGCTGCGGCACAGCCTGCGATCTCGTCTGCTGTTTCTGCCTTTGCACTTTTCGTTGAAAGTGCAGCAAGAAAAGCGGCATTCTGTGTCGGAGAGGTCTCTCCGCTCATGATCTCATTCATAACTGAGTATGCCTCATCGTATGTGAGATCCTCTTTGTTGACGATTTTAACAATTGCTTCCTTGATCATTTCTTTTCGCTCCTTATAAAATTTTTTAATATAGCCTTTCCGTCAGGCGTCATAATTGACTCCGGGTGGAACTGTACACCAAAAATAGGATAGCTTTTGTGCTGTACCGCCATTATCTCTTCTTCATCTGTAAGACCTGTGACCTTAAGGCATTCCGGAATTGTTGACGGATCAGCCACAAGTGAATGGTATCTTGCAACTGTGCCTGTCCGAGGCAGCCCTTCAAACAGCGGACAAGCCGTATCAAATGTCACCTTCGACTGTTTGCCGTGCATAAGCCTTTTAGCATAGGTTATTTTCGCACCAAAAGCCGCACATATTGCCTGATGCCCAAGGCATACGCCTAAGGTAGGTATCGTTGTGCCGAGTGTCTCAGCCGCTTCTACGATAATTCCTGCATTTTCAGGTCTGCCGGGACCGGGAGAAAGTATTATACGATCCGGAGAAAGCTCCTGTATTTCCTCTATTGTCATTTCATCGTTGCGGATAACCTTTATATCAGGTTCTATCTCTCCGATCATCTGATACAGATTATAGGAAAAGCTGTCATAATTATCTATCAGTAAGATCATAGTTCTTCCTCCTGTGCAAGCTCAAGTGCCTTAAGACACGACCTCGCCTTATTTATACATTCCTGATACTCATTTTCGGGAACTGAATCCGCAACTATACCGGCACCGCTTCTTACAAACACCTTGCCGTTTTTCTTATACGCAATTCTTATTGCAATACAGGTATCCATATTTCCGGTGAAATCAATATATCCTATTGCACCGCCATATATGCCTCTCTTATTGTTTTCAAGCTCTCCGATAAGCTGACAGGCTCTTATTTTCGGAGCACCTGAAAGCGTTCCCGCAGGAAGAACGGCAGACACGGCATCAAGGGCATCTTTATCGTCTCTTATCTCTCCTCTTACGGTAGAGCCTATATGCATTACATGAGAATAGCGTTCTATCGAATGCAGCTTTTCGACCTTTACAGTACCGAATTTACTTATTTTACCCAGATCATTTCTGCCGAGATCCACAAGCATATTATGCTCTGCAAGCTCCTTTTCATCTGCAAGAAGTCCCTGCTCGAGTGCCTTATCCTCTTCATCGGTTTTTCCTCTCGGTCTTGTCCCTGCAAGCGGAAATGTATGAAGAACTCCGTTTTCAAGCTTTACCAGAGTTTCGGGAGATGCACCTGCCACTTCTACATCTGTTCCCGAAAAATAAAACATATACGGAGACGGATTGATAGTTCTCAGGACACGGTATGTATTGAAAAGACTTCCCTCAAACGGAGCGCTGAGACGATTGGAAAGCACTATCTGAAAGATATCTCCCTCTCTTATATAATGCTTGGCCTTTTCGACCATTGAACAGTACTGCTCCTTATCAAACAAAGGTGTCACTTCTCCGAGCAGCTTTCCTGCTCTCTCGTGCTTTTTCTCACCGTTTTTCAAAAGATATGCAAGCCTGTTAAGCTCCATTACGGCACTGTTATAGTTTGTTTCCGCATCATCAAGCTTTATATTTACTATTAAGATTATCTTCTGCCTTACATTATCAAAACAGATGACCTTATTGAACAGCATAAGATCCACATCTTTAAATGCTTCTGTATCTTCAACCCTGCATTTTACGGAAGGCTCACTATATCCAAGATAATCATAGGAAAAATAACCTACAAGACCGCCCGTAAATGTCGGCAGATAATCAAAGCGGGGGCTTTTATTATCTGCAAGTATCTGACGGAGATACTTTGACGGGTCTTTAGTCTGTACAGTCAGACTGCCTGCCCTTAGTTTTCCGTCTATACAGGTTATCTCCATTTCAGGCTCAAAGCCAAGAAATGTATATCTTCCCCATTTTTCATTTGCCTGTGCAGACTCCAGCATATAGCAGTGTGTGGACACATTTTTCAGAATTCTCATAACCTCTATCGGTGTTATGAAATCCGACATAAGCTCACAGCTTACAGGAAGAATACTGTATTCTCCTTTATCGGCTATTTTCTTAATCTCATCAAGACCTGGCAGAATATTCATGACCATACCTCCCGTGATTTATCATGGCTTATCTGTCCGGAACTATATTATGGACATAAATATCTATAAAACAAATAAAAAGTCCTTAACAGAAAAGCTTTCTGTTAAGGACGAATAATACTTATCCGCGGTGCCACCTTAATTCACGGAAACCCGTGCGCTTAGCAGGATACTGACATATCCCCGACAAATCACGCTTGCCTCAGCGTCGCAGAATACTCCGGAAAACTCCGTTTGACTGCGCCCTCAGCGGTCCATTTGACATACTGTATCTCACCTGACTCTCAGCATCGCAGGCTCTCTGTAAAGGCATATTATGTCTTTATCTCCGCTTCAACGGTTTATTTTACTTTCCTTTATAATATCACTTCCCCTTTAATTTGTCAACACATTTTTGCCTCACAGCACGAGGATCAAATTTGCCGGGACAGTCACATGGGGAAAACCCTTTTCCGGCGGAAAAAGGGTTATTCCCCATACCCCTTTCCTAAAACCGCTGACTAAGTCTGTTAATATAAACACACAAGCCGAATTTTAGAGGAAGGAATTTATACGCTTTCATCTATCAGTTTTTAAAAGTTGATTTCCGTGGCCACGCAGCGGCGGCTGAGTGCGTGAATAGTTATGAAGTGTATAGAATTTATTATTTCGATATGCTATAATAGATTTAGGGAAGCGCTGATTAAATCCAGTGCCTGTATTGCGTTAGCAATTTTTTCGTCAGGTTGTGCGAAAAGACCGCAGGCAACCTGTCGGTTGTGAAGGGATTTTTGTGCAAGATGGCGGAAAAAGTGCAAGCAAGACAGGTGCTGAGCCGTAAGGCGTGATTTATTCAGCGATTTCTTAGTATTACAGCTTTATATGAAACAGGAGGTCTGAATAATGGATCAGAACGACAGAAGGCAGTATCTCATAAAATACCTGTTATCCGAACAAGGCGATGATATGCCTATTCCCTCTGATGAACAAAGACAAAGAAGACTTCTGCGCTCTCTTTTTAACATTCGTATGCCGAATGATGCAAGCGAGGAATTTCTCTCTGTTCAGAACGAATACCTTAAGGAAGAAACCGCAAAAAAAGGTATTGTCGATATCAGCAGCTTAACTCCCGTTCAGCAGGACATTTATCTATGGCAGGGTGATATAACCACACTGCGCTGTGATGCTGTCGTCAATGCTGCCAATTCTCAGATGCTCGGTTGTTTTCAGCCCTGCCACGGCTGTATTGACAACGTAATACACACTTACGCAGGAATTCAGCTTCGCAGCATCTGCAATGAAATAATGACGGCTCAGGGCAGTCCCGAGCCTACAGGCAAAGCAAAGATAACGCCTGCCTATAATCTGCCAAGCAGATATGTCATACATACTGTAGGTCCCATTGTAAACGGCAGACTTACCGACAGGCATTGTGAACTGTTACGCTCTTGCTATTTGTCCTGTCTTAAGCTTGCCGATGAAAACGAGCTTGACAGTATTGCATTCTGCTGTATTTCAACGGGTGTTTTCGGTTTTCCTCAAAAAGAAGCAGCAAAGATTGCAATTCAGACAGTAAAAGATTATAAAACCGGGACAAACAGTAAAATAAAGGTAATCTTCAACGTATTCAAGAATGACGACCTGTTCATATATAACAGTCTGCTTAAATGAGAACAGACAGCCGCCCTGAGCCTGACAGTATATAAGCCCCTGCTGAAACAGCAGGGGCTTAATTCATTTACATATCAGAAAAGCAGATCCTCAAAATCCTCAAGTGTAGAAATAGCAGTATACTGCATATCTGCTATTATAAAGAAATCCGCAAGCATGACACCTATCGCTTTAAGGGAGCTTTTGAGCCTTTTAATCATATCCGTATCCTTTTTTGTCGGTAAAGAAATGCCGTTTGTATGGCTATGAGCTACAACAATACTTGCCGCATCATTTTCAACGCACAGGCTTATTATTTTTGAGACATTTACATCAGAGCAGCACAATGATCCTCTGCTGACCGCATCGCCATATATCAGCCTTCCTTTTTCGTTGAACAAAGCTATAAAAAGCTGTTCCTTGTTTACACCGATAAAATGAGGAAGAAAATATTCTCCCAATTCTTCTATGCTGTCCTTATCCTCATCAGGCTCACTATGATGGTATTTATCAATATAATATCTTGAGCAGACAGCAGGTATCAGCTTAATAAAAACAGCGCAATTATAGCTCAGACCGCATTTTTCCAGAGCCTCCACCGGGGCATCGAAAATGCCCGAGAATGAGCCGAAACGGTCAAGCAGCTTGTGGGCAATATCATTAGTATCTTTTCTTGGAATACCATAAAACAGCAGTAATTCTATAACCTGATGATCATAGAATTTCTCAAGACCGCATTTTAAAAACCTTTCCCTCAATCTGTTGCGATGTCCGTCATGTATGCCTTTTTCTTCGCTCATTTGTGCTCTCCTTTTACGATCTTATTTTTTACAGTCAGGCTTGAGGAATCGCTGAATGAATCACGCCTTACGGCTCAGCGCTCCCTTAATTTTCCTATACATATCAGTTCATAGAAAAATATACGTTAACCATTTCGTCGTATGAAACAAAGATCGCCTTAGTAATATCATAGCCATATTTTTCTATCATATTATCGACAATAGAATCTTTTATCTCATACTGATCAATAAGCTTGATATCAAGTATTTCCTTCTGTATTTTCACAGCTTCATCTGTTGTAAGATAATGAAGCGGCGCAGGAGGCTCTTCATTCATTTGACTGAAATAGAAAACACAGCATTTTCCGAGCGATACTGCGTAAGAAGGATCACCATACATCTGATCCTCGAGCTGACCGTAGTATTCCTCTCTTGATATGCGAAGCTCTCCTGTCTGTTCAACAGTTCCGTTCCTCAGAGAATAAGTATAGTATACTGCCGATACGGGAGATGTGCCTGCTGTACGGGTATGCAGTATTGCAAGATCTCCGTTTTCGTCAACATACAGTTCATCGACTATTTCTCTTTCGGCGTAACCTGCGCCTGCAATTCTTGTATAATCAAGAAATTCTTTTGCCTGATAGAATTTAAAATCGCCGTCCTGATATTTGATGATCCTCAGAGCTATTCCCTGTTCCTTCCATTCCTTATTGGGGCTTACACCATACTGTACTACAAGCTCCGGACTTCCGTCATTGTTATAATCGGATATTCCGCAGCTCAGCACCTCCCATATAAGCTCATATCCGGAATCGGCAGGCACATAAGGATATTCCTCCGCTCCGCTTCGTATGAGCTGATAATCCATATACCGCTCAAGCTGTTCGTATTCTTCATCATACTGAGTGTCAGAGCTTTCTTCCTCAGAGCTTTCCTCTATACTGCTCTCCGTCACAGACGGTTCAATGACACTGCTTTCTGCCGCTGATGGCTCAGGAATACTGCTTTCTTCAGTTGACGGCTCGGTGATACTGCTTTCTTCAGTTGACGGCTCGGTGATACTGCTTTCTTCAGTTGACGGCTCGGCCTTACTGCTCACTGACACCGAGGCAGATTCACCGGAGCTGTTCTGTGTATTCCAGAAGCCTGAACCGCCCTCCGGTTGATTACAGCCGCTCAATGCCGCAGTGCATACTGCCAGAGCTGCAATTATCATTTTTCTTTTCATGTTATCCCTCCGTATATCAGAATAATCATTCATGGAGAAGCACTGTCAATATCGTCTGCAAAGGCTGCATCACAATTGTCGTTATGCTTTGCATAATACATCGCCTTTAAAGCACCTTCATACAGTTCATCATAGGTACTGCCGTTTCTCGGGAAAAGGCTTATGCCTACCTTGCCGAATACGGTTATTTCTCCGGAATCCGATTGGTAATTATTATTGATCGCTCTGCAGATCTGTTCCGCTTTTTCAAGTATCTTACTGCGTGTATCAAGCCCTTTCAGAAATACCGTAAAGCGGCTGCCGCTGCTGCGCCCTATAATATCAGAATCCCTGAAAAGCTCTCTTATGCTCTGAGTAACTTCTTTAAGAACTGCGTTTGCAAATACAGTTCCGAGTTCTTTTTCAAGTATCTCAAAGCAGCATATCTCAACAATAAACAACGCATGACTTCCTGATGAGCCTTCATCATAGAGGTAGTTCTTTATCTTATTCTCGGTAGCGTGCTTATTATAAAGGCTTGTGATAAAATCGGTACGATCCTTTCTCGACTCGTCCATACCGTCTGTACGGCTGACCGAAATATCTGTGAAAACAGCCATTATCCTTGTTGTGATATCGTTGGCATTCTTTATGGTAACAAATCTTACTCTGTTCCAGATATATTCATCATTACGCTTATTATATACTCTGATAAACGCTTCTGTCTCGGTCTGTTCGGAACGTGCCGAATTCATTTTCTCAATGAATTTTTTCTGATCATCATTATGTATAAACTCCATTTCGGACAGATTCCGGAAAAAGTCCTCAGCATCAGGCTTATAACCGTACATATGTGCAAACGAGCCTGATATCTTTATTTTGTCAAATCTTGGAGACCATTCTATGATGAACGACTTTGTCTGCTCAAGTATCTCATCATACATCTTATCGTTGAGAACAAGAGATGTCTTTTCGTGGGAAAGAACCGGATATTCTCTTATTACAGATGATACATTCATCTGCAGCTTGAAATCATTAAGAGAAATGAACTCGTCCTTATGATACCCGAAGGAATAAACCGACCTCTGTCTGAGTGCCGATACAAAATCATCACTTATGCCTACCGGCAGAACTGTCTTTGTGCCGAGCTTATCAAAGTATTTTATAAGATTTATAAGTATCTCAATATCATATATACCGTCTGTTACAGATTGGATAAAGCTTTTCGCAAATACAATCCTGTCAAAAAGATTTTCGATAAAGCAGTTTACATTTATATTTCTGATACCGACATTATAAATACCTACCATAAAGCCGAAGCTTTTAAGCTGTCCGGCAAAATCGGTAAGCTCTGCCACGCTGAGCTGTTCAACCATTTCATGTGAGAGCATTATGCATATCTTTGAACGGTCAACAGGATGATTTCCGAGCATTTCTTCAATTGCACTGACAACGCTTTCAAGCTCACTGCCGTCAAACATTGTCAGGACCGAAAGCTCCGGCAATGCGGTATTTTCTGCTTCAAGCTGGTTTATCAGCGATAAAAGCTTATTAAGATTATTCAGCGACAATGCCGTTATATTACCGGATCCTTCCGCCTGCTTCATAAAGCTTTCGATATTTGCAAAGCCCGATATATAATTTCCGCTCAGTCCGATTATATCATATGAGAGTATATAACCGCTGGAAGAATCGAGCACAGGTATGAAATATGCCTGAAACTCGGATACCTCTATATCGTTTCTCTCCTTGACCTTGAGAGAGCCGTCATATTTTTTAAGCTCCCAATTCTCACGCATATTGCTGTTGTAATACAGGTACATATTTTTTCCGTTGAGTTTAGCGACTTCAACAGCCTTTGATGCATTAGCAAAAAGCTCCTCGAAGTTTTCTCCGTCCGAAGGATAAAGTGCTATGCCTACAGATGCAGAAATATTCGGAGTTCTTTCCTCTCCGAAAATATACGTCTTATGAATACAGCGGAAAATATCTTCTATAATAATGTTTCTCTGCTCCTTGTCGGGACAGTCATTAATGAAAACAACAAAATTATCGTCCTCTATCCTGCCGAGGATATTATTGCCGGATATCTGATATTTAAGCAGATTGGTTATATCACAGAGTATCTCATTGCCGAAACGATAACCAGCCTGTCTGTTTATCGCTCTGAAATCATCAATATCTATCATAACAAGGGCATGGTAACCGTTTTTGCCGTTATTTTCTATATAGTTGTCTATTTCACGCTGCACACCGATATAATTCCACAGTCCTGTTACAGCGTCCTTGTCAGGGCTGAGCTGACGGTCTGCCGAGCTCTCCGAAAGCTCTGTCAGGACAAGAAACAGCTTAGAGAGCATTTCGTCCTCAAATATCGGTATCGCTCCGCATCTCACCTTTGTATACTCTCCCTTTCCAAGGTCGAACATACATTCAAGGGTTATCCTCTCTTCTCCGTCATCAGTCTGTTCAAGAATATTTCCTGTACGGAACGTTCGTGAAAAGATGTTCCGGTACTCCTCGGAACAATTTGCCGAAAGGATATTTACCGTTTCCTCATAATTTTTCGGTACATATCCGCAGATACTCTTAAGACTTCCCTTTCGTTCATAGAGCATATCTGAACGGATATCGAATTCTATTACGAGGTCTGACAGCTTATAAAGCACTTCCCTGTCGAGTTTTTGTATCTCTGCAAGTTTTTTCTTCTGATGCTCGATAGTTTCTATCAGATCGTTTCTGTCCATCTTAAGATATACATCCCTTGAATGGTCGAATTTATCCTTCTGCACTGCAGGAGAACGATGATCAGAAATACTTCTGTCCGCATTGTTTATATCGGCATACTCTATAGCCAATTCCTTGAATTTCGGCAGAGCATAGCTGAAGCAATCGAGCATTTCATCAGAAAAAGCACCGCAGGCACCTGTTCTTATCATCTCGACAGCCTGTTCATGAGAATACGAGGATTTATAGGGGCGTTCACTTGTAAGAGCATCATAGCAGTCTGCAAGAGACACCACCTGCGCCCAGATCGGTATCTGATCTCCGACAAGTCCTTCAGGATATCCCGTACCGTCCCATTTTTCGTGATGATATCTGCAGATATCATAGCAGTATCTGTAGTAATCATTCTTTTCAACGGCATCGAGCTGGTCGAGTATCTCGCAGCCCTTTATCGTATGCTGCTTCATAATACGGAACTCATCATAGGAAAGTCTTTTCGGACTGAGAAGTATAGAATCGGGTATTGCTATCTTGCCGATATCATGCATTGATGAAGCTGAGGTTATCAGCTCTATTTTATCCTCGGTAAGATTATACTTAGGATACTTCTCGGCAAGTATTCTGAGAAGTACTTCCGTAAACTTTCTTATCCTGTGTATATGTCTGCCTGACTCCACATCACGGTATTCTATCACCATGCTGAGGGTATCGAGCATATCATTATTTATCGTATTGATCTTTTTCTGCTGTTCCTTAAGCTCTCTGTTCTGCTCAAGTATCTTTTTTGTCTGATCGTTGACAAGCTGCTCAAGCTCTCTTTTATTTGAAAATGCTTCTATAAGATTTGCTGCTCTTCTTTTTGCTATAAACGGATTCACGGGGGAATCTATCACATCGCTGAACGGGAAATGGAATTTCTGCCGCTTCAGTTCGGAACCTTTATCGTCAAGTATAACAAGCACAGGCACAAGCTCAAAGATCTTATGTGAACTGAGTGTCTGTGACATTTCCTTTGTAATACGGTCAGCGACTGACTCCGCTATCATCACGACAGCAAGCTCGTCCTTGTTTTCAATAAGCAGTCTGAATGCTTCTTCACTGCTGTCTGTCATCAGCAGTTCAAACTGCGAGGCGAATATTTCATAAAGCAGCGATCGGTTGATCTCGGAATTATCTGCTATAAGTATCTTTTGCATTGTGATTCCCTCCGATTAAATGGTATTTGCTATTCCGGAATTTAAACAAGGAGCTAAGCTCCAACAAGCTCGCTTGATTAGAGCGAGCGACGACGTCAACAAACGTCGTGGAGCTTTAGCTCCTGCGGGCGTCGGTGGTGGATTTAAATCCACCACCGACGGACGTATGGAACCCGCCGCCTACAGAGGGTGCGGTCTGCCAGTGGCAGACGTTGCCGCAAGGCAACAGCACCGACCGAGCC
>CACXGH010000088.1 GCA_902767175.1 uncultured Ruminococcus sp. | reverse complement strand
TGTCCGGTGGACACCTCTGCCGAAGGCAGAAGCACCGACCGAGCCGGCAGGCGAGACTCGGGGGACATCGACGCTTGTTATACTCTGAGATTCCATAATTCTTGAGATTTTTTGATTTATATGCTATAATCATATCAAATCTGAAAAGAGGGTGAAGTTCATGCCTGAATCCGCAACAACAAAAAAGGCAATTGCAGACGGCTTCAAAGCCATTATGGAAAAGAAAAGCTTTGAGAAGATAACCATTACCGATATTACAGATCAATGCGGTCTTAACCGGCAAACCTTTTATTATCATTTTCAGGACAAATACGAGCTTCTCAATTGGATACTGCTTACTGAGGTGATCTCTCCTTTTACTGAAAACCTTACAACAGAGAATTGGAACGACAAACTACTGCAAATTCTTCTTGTACTTTACGACAATTCTAAATTTTACGCAAATGCATTCAGCACCTCGCATGGAAATGAATTCCGTCAGTTCCTTTTTAACACCGTAACCGATGTAATGTCGGACATAATCGACCTTATAGCCGAGGACAAACCGATCAATGCTGACGACAAACAATTTTTAGCCGAATTTTTCTCATACGGTGTATCAGGCTCCGTCACCAAGTGGGTGACAACAGGCATGAAACAAAGTCCTGAAAAAACCGCCAAACATATTCAGAACATCGTCAACGGCTATAAAGCGTTCGCCGCCTCCCGTCAGCGGAACACATACCAGGGGACACTTTCTTCGGGAGCCTCATGCTGATATCCACCGTCATTTCCGATGCATAATATATAATGCTCCAAAAAAACGGCAGATAAAAAGATATGATATCTTTTTATCTGCCCCTTTTTAGTTTTCTGCTATTACTTCACGATACATATTGATGTAGTCGGTAGCCGAACGTGTCCAGCTGTTATCACAGTTCATAGCACGTTTAACAAGAATTTCCCAGCCGTCACGCTGCCAATAGCCTGCTATGGCTCTGCGAATGCAGGCAAGCATATCCATTGCATCGTAATTACGGAAGGTAAATCCGTTGCCGTCACCTGTGCCGCTGTCCTGAATGGAATCACGAAGTCCTCCAACTTCACGGACTATCGGTATAGTACCATAGCGGAGCGCTATCATCTGAGACAATCCGCACGGCTCAGATTTCGACGGCATAAGGAACATATCCGCACCTGCATATATCTTCCTTGAAAGCTCAGGAATAAATCCGTGACAAGCACAAAGCCTGCCGGGATATCTGTCCTGCATGGAACGGAAAAAGCTTTCGTACTCCCAATCACCCGAGCCTAAAAGCACAAACTGTACATACTCCTCACGCATAAGCTGATCGAGAGCATCTTTGACAAGGTCAAGTCCCTTATGTGCAACAAGTCTCGTTACCATTGCTATGATCGGTACTTCTGCATTCTGCTCAAGTCCTAACCTTTCCTGCAAACGCTGTTTGTTTACAGCCTTGCCCGAAAGGTCATCAGCAGTATAATGCTCATAAAGCTGTATATCAGTAGCAGGATTATAGGAGGTATTGTCTATTCCGTTGAGTATACCCCTTATCTTCCAAGCACGGGCATTGAGTATCGGATCAAGACCATGTGAAAACCACGGGTCACGGATCTCCCATGAATAACTCGGGCTGACCGTTGTTACACGGTTCGCTGTTTCAATTGCACCCTTCATATAATTGATGCAGCCGTCCCAATCAAGGATAGACCTGCCCTGAGGCGGTATGCCTACTACCTCCTCGTACAGTTCCTGACCATACTTGCCCTGATACTGAATATTATGTATTGTAAAGATTGTCTTTATGCCCTGATACCACTCGTTATGACAATAGAATTGGTTATAGTATACAGGCACAAGAGCAGTCTGCCAGTCGTTGCAGTGGATAACATCGGGCTTGAAATCAATATATGGCAGCATTTCAAGAACCGCCCTTGAGAAAAATGCAAACCTCTCTGCATCGTCATAATGACCGTACAGTCCCTGACGCTTGAAATAATACTGATTGTCAAGAAAATAATAAATAACCCCGTTGTATCTTGTTTCAAAAATACCGCAGTATTGTCTCCTCCACGAAACAGGTACAGAGAAGCTTGTGACAAACCTCAGGTTTTCCTTAAGTGTCTGAGGAATATCCTCATAATACGGCATTACAATACGGCAGCCTATCAGCCGCTGACGCAATGCATGGGGCAGTGCGCCTGAAACATCTGCAAGTCCGCCCGATGCAGCAAAGGGCTGAGCCTCACTCGTAACAAACAGACACTTCATAATTCCACCTCCGTTATGCGGCAAAAGCCGCTTATGTTCTGCGCAGCAGTCGGCATTTGCTGCCATGATCCGAGTCTGAGCGTCCAGAACAGCCAAAGTCCTGTAAACGCTTAAAACTCATAATGTCAATAAAATCAAACATTTGTTGTTATGCACGAAATGCCGCAGTCGGAACAGGACCGTCTGCGGCAGATCGGTAAATTGCAGAAATCAGACTACACTGAGCTTGGATATATATACAGGATAAGAGGGCTGACCAGCCAACGTCTTGCCGTCTCTTATAATTACATCCTTATCAACGATGACATAGCTCATGCTGCAGTTCTCGCCAACCTTGGTATCCTGCATGATAACACAGTTCGATACCTTGGTTCCCTTGCCGATATGAACACCCTTGAAGAGCACACAGTTATCAACCTCGCCCTCTATCAGACAGCCGTTGCCGATAAGAGAGTTGGAAACTTTAGAGCCGAGACCATACTTTGTGGGCATATCGTCTCTTACCTTTGTATAGATAGGACGGGCGCCGTTAAACAGGTCATCACGGACTTCTTTGCTCTTGAGTGACATATTGGCGTTGAAATAATCTGCTACTGTGGTGATAACAGGAGCAAAACCCTTGAACTCATAGCCGTATATATTAAGGTTCTTATACTCGCCCTGAATGATATCACGCTTGAAGCTCATAGTATTCTTTGCTATGCACTTCTTGACAAGCTCCATAAGAAGCTCACGCTTGATAAGCATCATATTCATGTAATAGCTGCAGCTTCCCGTTATTGCAGGAGCTACAAGAACATCGTTTACTCTGCCCTTTGCATCAAATGAAAGTACAGTAGGCTCCTGAAGCTTTGCAGAGAGCTGATCACGCTTATAAACAAGAGTGATATCGGCATTGTTTTCAAGGTGTTTCTCAAATACCTTCTGATAGTCGATGTTACATATAACATCACAGTCAGAAATCATTACATATTCCTCATTTGAATTCTTGAGGAAAGGCATTATAGCATTAAAGGTCTTTACACGGTTTGCATAATCGTTAGGATCCATAAAGGGAGGCAGTATAAACAGACCGTTGCGCTGTCTCGAAAGATCCCACGCCTTACCTGCACCAAGATGATCTATCAGAGACTGATAGTTGCTCTTTGTTATAACACCGACCTTATTGATACCGGAATTAACCATATTGGAAAGCGGGAAGTCGATAAGACGATATCTTCCGCCGTAGGGTACTGCACCCATTGTTCTCAGCTCTGTAAGCTGACTGATAAGATTTTCATGAAGATTAGAGAAGATAATTCCCATTACATTATTTCCGCGCATGATCATTCAACCCCCTCTACATCTTTAGAAATCATTTCCTTAGGTGCTATCTTAGCTCCTGCGCCTATCTTAAGGTTATCGCCTATTACTGCGATGCCCCACTTATCCTTATCCTCAATATCCTCAGGACGGGCACCTACTACGGCATTTTTTCCGATAACGGTGTTCTCGGAAACGATAGCATACTGTACTACTGCGCCTTCTTCTATAACGCTTCCGGGCATGATGATAGAATCCTGAACAACAGCTCCGGGCTTTACTACTACATTAGAGAACAGAACCGAGAAATCTACAGAACCTGCGATATCACAGCCGTCAGCTATCATAGAATTCTGTACCAATGCACCCTCCTCTATATACTGCGGAGGAACAACGGGATTTCTTGAGTAGATCTTCCATGACTCATCGCTCAGATCAAGCGGAACATTAGGATCAAGAAGATCCATGTTGGACTCCCAGAGACTGTCTATAGTTCCGACATCCTTCCAATAGCCCTGGAACTGATAAGCAAACATTCTCTGTCCGTCATTGAGCATCTTGGGAAGTACGTCCTTACCGAAGTCATGCTCAGAGCCTTCTGTCTCCTCATCTTCGATAAGATACTTTCTCAGCTTGTTCCAGCTGAATACATAGATACCCATTGATGCATTTGTGCTCTTCGGATGCTCAGGCTTCTCCTCAAACTCATATATAGAGCCGTCGGGATTGGTATTCATAATACCGAAGCGTGATGCCTCTGCGAGCGGTACATCTATTACAGCGATAGTACAGTCAGCATTATTTTCCTTATGAGCTGCTATCATCTTGGAATAGTCCATTTTATAGATATGGTCACCGGAGAGTATTACTACTTAATCCGGATTATATCTGTCGATATAATT
>CACXGH010000087.1 GCA_902767175.1 uncultured Ruminococcus sp. | reverse complement strand
GTGCCGCAATACTTCGATATCCGCCCACGCAGCCCAAAGGCTGCTTTCGGGCCGGCTGACAAAATATTAAGGCACGGTGTACTATTGTTCGTTCACCGTGCCTGCTTTATTAAATAAAGAACTCTTGGCGCGGTCAGTTAACTGCCGATTTGAATTTCTGACACCGTGAATCGGGTGCGGCGACACGCCGCCGGTCACGCACCGCACAAGAAAGAATATTTACAAGAAAAAACAGCATATGACGGCAAAACACGGAAAACCGATAACTCGGCTTTCCGTGTTTTGCTTTTGGTTTACCTGTGGAGTGTTTTTTGTTTACGCTGTACGGGCTTCGCCGCTTATAAGAGCGGAACTTGTTCTTGCTTCAAGCTCTGAAACGGGAATATCAAGCGCAAGTGAAAGCTCACTGAATAAAAGCAGCTTTGCCTGCTTGAGAAAGCTTTCATCGCTTATGTGCAGACGGCGCCCCTTTGATTTCTTAAGCTCCTGCTGTAGAAGAAGTGTCTTTATCAGACTGAGCATTTCTTTTCTGTCACCGCCGGAAATAACTTCACGGTAGAGAAGCTTTCTTTCGTTTTCGTCATCTGTCCATATAAGCGGAAGTCCGGACACTGACGACAGAAGCTCATGCGCATCTGACGGGCTGATGACAGCACGCATACGGCTGACAAGCTTTTCGTCATTTGTCGGTACATAGAGAGTTGAGTTTTCATCGGATACAGGTACAAGAACATAGTATTCCGTCATTCCTCCGCCAAAATCAATGCTTTCGGTGCGGACTATTTTACATGGGCCGTTAGTGCCGTATATTACTGTACTGCCTGAGATAAACATGATCCTGCTCCTTTCTGTTTCACTTTACGGATAATAATTCTATAATGATATTATAATACTTTTTTCAATTTAATGTCATAGGCGAATTTTACAAATTATAAGTGAATACAGATGTGCAGGAATATAATAAATCCTGCAAGAACACAAGCTTTCAGACTGATTTTGTATAAGAAGCTTTAAGCAGATGTGATACCGGACTCCAATTAAAAGCAGTATGAGCGGAAAATTTCGCTGAACGGGACGGCGGAGTGCCTCCGCTGTCAATTTGGTTTCGGTATATTCACGCAAAGAAATGCCCTCCCTAACTGTAATATGCTGAGTAAGGGAGGGGAAGCGATTATTCACTGTTTATTTCTTTTCTCCAAAGTAAATATCATACCAGAGAAGGAATACATATATGGTCCATACCTTCCGGCTGTTGTCCTCCCTGCCGTTGAAATGGTCGTCAAGATAGGAAACAATCAGCTCTGTGTTGAAGAATTTCTCCGCTGTCTCAGATGTGAATGTCTCCTTGACCCGGTCGTAGTATTTCTTGTCCCTGAGCCATACTCGTGTCGGTACAGGAAAGCCTAACTTTTTCTTCTGTGCAGTGGCTTTCGGAAGATGTCTCAGCGCTGCTTGTCTGAGTGCGTATTTTGTCGTGCCGTGAGCTATACGAAGCTTTGTCGGAATAGTGCGTGCAACCTCGAATACCTCTTTGTCAAGGAAGGGAACACGCAGCTCCAGAGAATTTGCCATGCTCATGCGGTCTGCCTTGAGAAGAATGTCTCCCACCATCCAGAGGTTTATATCAAGATACTGCATCTTCGTGACTTCATCATAGCCCTTTACACGGTCATAATACTTTTTGCACAGATCCTGAGGCCTTGTGACAATGGAAGTGTCTTTAAGGATACGGCGCTTCTCCTCATCATCGTACATGAAGGCGTTTCCTATAAACTTATCCTCGGTCTTTCTCGCACCTCTGATTATATAGCCCCTGCCCTTGATATGAGGCCATTTCTTAGCACTTCTTGCAAGTGCATACCTGAGCTTTTTGGGTACGATACGCTGATATGTCCTGAATACATGAGGCTCATTGTAGACGGTATATCCGCCGAAAAGCTCATCGGCGCCTTCTCCCGATAAAACGACCTTTACATATTCGCCGGCAAGCTTTGAAACAAAATATAAAGCAATGCATGAAGGATCGGCAAGGGGCTGATCCATATAGTACTGTACCTTCGGTACGGCACTCCAGAATTCCTCAGAGCCGATAAGATGTGTATGGTGCTCTACACCTATCTCTTTGGACAGACCTTCTGCCCAGCTTATCTCATTATAGCGCTCACCGAAATCAAAACCGACAGTAAAGGTTTTCTGACCGGCAAAGTAGGTGGAAACATAGCTTGAGTCAACACCGCTTGAAAGAAAACAGCCGACCTCGACATCGCTTATTTTATGGGCATTTACCGAGTCCTCGAATGCAGCCTCAATTTTGTCGGCGGCTTCCTTTTCGGTAAGACTGTTATCAGGCTTGAATGTCGGCTCAAAGTACCTTGTAGTCTTTACACTGCCGTCTCTGTACCACATGTAATGGCCGGGAAGCAGACAGTAGATACCCTCGAAAAATGTCTCGGGGGGAACAACATACTGAAATGAAAGATAATTGTCAAGAGCACGGCTGTTGAATTTCTTTTTATAGCCGGGAAATTCAAGAATGCTCTTGATCTCGGAGCCGTAAACAAGCTGACCGTCTATGACGGCATAGTGCATGGGCTTGATGCCGAAAAAGTCCCTTGCAATAAATACAGAGCCGTCCTTTTTGTTATAAATGGCAAAGCCGAACATACCTCTGAGCCTGCCGAGCATTTTCTCTCCCCATTGCTCAAAGGAATGTATCAGTACCTCGGAGTCCGTTCCGGTATAGAAATTATGGCCGAGCTTTATCAGCTCTTCACGGAGCTGTTTATAATTGTAGATCTCGCCGTTGAACATAAGTACAAGGCTTTTATCCTCGTTAAAGATAGGCTGATGGCCTTGATCGAGGTCTATAATGCTCAGTCTGCGAAAGCCCATAGAGATCCTTTCGTCCGTGTAGTATCCTGCACTGTCGGGTCCTCTGTGTGTGATGACCTCTGTCATGTTTTCCAGCACCTTTTCACTGTCAGCGATTTTCCCTGTAAATCCGCATAGTCCGCACATGACTGTTTACTCCTTTTATTCCTTTTTACAGCGGACGTGAAATATATGCCGCTGTATAAAATATTTTAGCATAACATTTTTATGCTTTCAAGATTATTTTTCCTTTTTATAAATAAATTATTATTTTATTATTTTGCGGTCATGCACTATTGCACCGGGAGGACAGATATGATATTATAATTGCGGAAAAATAAAAGAACAGAGGTTCTGTTATCAATGCCAATAAAAGAAAAGGAGAATGTATATGAGTCTGCCGGAAGATCCGTTTATTTTGTATTCGTTTATCAATACTCAGCTCAGGGATAAGTATTCTTCATTTGAGGAGCTGTGCAGAAAGAATGATCTCGATATGGAAAATATCAGCACTAAGCTCAGGACTGCCGGATTTGAATATAGTCCGGAGTATAATAAATTCATGTGATACTGTTATCGTTTTTTAAAGCAAAAACTCTATAACAAGCGTCGATGGCACCCGAGTCTCGCCTGCCGGCTCGGTCGGTGCTTCTGCCTTCGGCAGAGGTGTCCACCGGACACCCGCACCCTCTATAGGCGGCGGGT
>CACXGH010000086.1 GCA_902767175.1 uncultured Ruminococcus sp. | reverse complement strand
GTCGAGGAACAGAGGCTCGCCCAGAGCGCCGGGCTCCTTGGTTCTGTCGAGTACAGCTATCTTCTTGCAGGAAGCGGGGATAGCCTCAACGAGCTTGTCAGCTCTGAAGGGACGATAAAGTCTTACCTTTACAAGACCTACCTTCTCGCCGTGAGCGTTCATATAGTCGATAACCTCTTCTGCAACGTCGCAGATAGAGCCCATAGCTATAATAACTCTTTCAGCATCCTCAGCACCGTAGTAGTTGAAGAGCTTATAGTCTGTACCGAGCTTTTCGTTGATCTTGCCCATGTACTTTTCAACAAGAGCAGGAACTGCATCATAATACTTATTGCAGGCCTCTCTGTGCTGGAAGAAGATATCACCGTTTTCATGTGAGCCTCTCATAACGGGATGCTCAGGATTAAGAGCTCTCTTTCTGAATGCGTTTACAGCATCCATATCGCACATTTCCTTGAGATCTTCATAGTCCCAGATAGCGATCTTCTGGATCTCATGTGATGTTCTGAAACCGTCAAAGAAGTTAAGGAAAGGTACTCTGCCTTCAAGAGCAGCAAGATGAGCTACGGGTGAAAGGTCCATGACCTCCTGTGTGTTTGTTTCAGCCAGCATAGCGAAGCCGGTCTGACGGCAGGCATAAACGTCGGAGTGATCACCGAAGATGTTAAGCGCATGAGAAGAAACGCAGCGGGCTGATACATGGAATACGCCCGGAAGCAGTTCACCTGCGATCTTGTACATATTGGGGATCATAAGAAGCAGACCCTGTGAAGCCGTAAATGTAGTAGTAAGAGCACCGGCGTTGAGTGAGCCGTGAACCGTACCTGCTGCACCTGCTTCTGACTGCATCTCGGAAACCTTTACTGTTGTTCCGAAGATGTTCTTGAGACCCTGAGCGGACCACTGGTCAACATAGTCTGCCATAGGGCTGGACGGTGTGATCGGGTAGATACCGGCGACCTCGGTAAAGGCATAGGCTACATGAGCCGCAGCGTTGTTACCGTCCATGGTTTTCATTTTTCTTGCCATAGGTTTGTGTCCTCCTTTTTATTTTTAAGATGTGAGCGTGCTTTGGCGCTCTATCTTAAATAAGATCGACATTCGGATACAAATCATCATTGTATCAATCATCATTTTAGCACTTTTTTTACGCTATGTAAAGTGGAAAAATGTAAATATTTTATATTATTATAAGATTAAATGCTATTTTTTGGTTGAAAATAACATCATATGCACCAAGTATGCTCTTTTTGGTATTTTGAGAAATGACAGACGCAGATTACGGATACCCTGTATTTTGTTCCTTATACTAATTTGCGGTAAGAAGCTTTAAACAGATTTGAACGGAAAATTCCGCAGAATTTCAAACAACAAAAAGTTTGTTATCCGGGAAAGGTTTCCCCTGAAAAATGTCCGGCAAAATTGGTTTTCGTGCATAAAAAACAGTAATGGTTTACTTTTGACATAAAATGATATATAATAATCGTGATACCAACATCGGAGTGATGAATATGAAGCATTTTGAAAAGACAATCGAGTCAGAGGATATATTCAACGGTCATGTCATTCATGTTATGCATGATAAGGTAGAGCTTGAGGACGGCAGCTCTGCTATGCGTGAGGTCGTGGCACATCCCGGAGGTGTTGCCGTGGCTGCTCTCACGGAAAATAACGAGCTGCTCTTCGTAAGACAGTTCCGCTATCCGTATAAGGAGGTGCTTCTTGAACTTCCTGCCGGAAAGCTTGAAAAAGGACAGTCACCGCTTGATAATGCAAAGCGTGAGCTTTTGGAGGAAACGGGTGCTGTCGGCAGACAGTATATGACACTCGGAAAGCTGTACCCGAGTCCGGGCTACTGCGGCGAGATTATTCATCTTTATTTCTGCAGGGTAGACCATTACGGGAACCAGAGTCTTGACGAGGGTGAATTTCTTGATGTCGAGCGCATACCGCTTGATAAAGCCGTACAAATGGTGCTTAACGGTGAGCTTCCTGATGCCAAAACGCAGACAGCCGTGCTTAAAACGGCAATGCTTACAGGTCTTGGCACTCCGGAACTTTGAAAAGAATTATATATTCGGATTGGAGAAAGCAATGATAAATCCTATTATAATCATTGTGAGCGCTGCACTGATACTGTCAACGCTGTCGGTGTGTATTATCAATAAGCCTAAAAAGCCTATTGTCACCGGTACGGTCATACTTGTGCTTATATTCTTTATAGCCTTTACCTTTATTATAGACAATGCGATATCGACTCTTGATACGGGAGATGCGAATTCATTCGTCTATTTTCTTACATTGAGTGAAAAGCTGACCTATGACGGACTTGCAGACTCTTTTAATACTTTTATGTATATTGATATGGTTCTGATAATCGCAGCGCTTATCACCCTGTTTTCGGAGATGATGCTCATTCTGAGAAAGGGAACAAAGAAATGACGGGGGTGTATGTACATATACCGTTCTGCAGAAGAAAATGCCCTTACTGTGATTTCTTTTCCGTATGTGCAGATGAGGAAAGAATGGAGCAGTATACTTCTTTGCTTTGCACAAGAATCGGGGAGTATGCAGAAAAATATCCCCGAAGGGCTGATACACTGTATTTCGGCGGAGGTACACCGAGTATTACAGGAGAAGAAAGACTTTGCCGTATATATAAGTATGTCGATGAAAAATTCGGGCTTGCAGAGGGTGCAGAGGTTACGCTTGAGGTCAATCCCGAAAAAAGGGATATAGATTTTGAGCGGCTCAGAAAATCCGGCTTTAACCGTGTATCTGTAGGTCTGCAGTCTGCCGATGACAATGAATTGAAGCTGCTTGGCAGGCTTCACAGCCGCAGTGATGCCGAGAAATGTGTGAATTCCGCAAGGAAAGCAGGCTTTGATAATATATCCCTTGACCTGATGATAGCCACGCCTTCACAGACAAAGGAAAGCCTTAAAAGGTCGGTCGCCTTTTGTGCGGAGCAAAGGGCGGCACATATCTCGGCATATCTTCTCAAGATAGAAAAGGATACCCCTTATTACAGCATGAGGAATAAGCTTGATTTACGCGATGATGACGCACAGGCGGAGATGTACCTTTTTGCGGCAGAGGAACTTGCAAAATACGGCTATTATCAATATGAAATATCGAATTTTTCATTGAGCGGCTATGAAAGCCGTCATAATCTGATATATTGGCATGACGAGGAATATTTCGGCTTCGGGCCTGCCGCACATTCGTTCATTGACGGCAGGCGTTATCATTATGAAAGGTCGTTTGAGAGTTTTTATAATGATGAGCTTATATGTGACGGTGCAGGCGGTGATGAAGAAGAATTCATAATGCTCGGCTTGAGACTTGCCGAAGGAATAACGAATGAACGCTACAGAATGCGTTTCGGAAAGGATATTCCGCAGGAATATATCAAGAGGGCGCAGCAGCTGATCCCTGCCGGACTTATTCAGGCTGATAAGAACGGAATAAGACTTACCGCTGAGGGATTTCTTGTATCCAATGCGGTAATAGCCGTGATACTCGGATAAAGAAGCCGCCCCGTATTTTCATGGTACGGGGCGGTTTTATGGAAACGCCGGATTTGATCGGCGCTTCTTTAATTATCGGTTATATTATTATGTACTTCCGGACATGATATCATTGCTATTTCTTCAATGGTATGGTGCAGCTTTTCGGTTATCGGAGTGTCTGCTGCCTTGTAGTACATTTCCTTGCCTCGCCGGGCTGATACTATCAGTCCTGCACCTTTAAGCAGGCGCAGATGATGAGATACCGCAGGGCTTGACATATCTGTTGCGGCTGCAATGTTTATCACGCATTCCTCACAGTGACACAGCAGCCAGAAAATTCTGAGTCTGCTCGGGTCTCCTAACTGCTTCATCGCCTCTGCAACTGTGCGTACCGTTTCAATGTCGGGCATACTCCCGAAAATATCTGTATTTCCTTCGTTATGGTCGTGCGGAAGCCTGGGATAGCTGTTTCCTGACATAGTATTCCTCCGTGTAAATAAGGCTTTTTGTCTATCAGTCGCCGCTGCGTTTGTATTCGGAGATATCGTCATCTTCGGTGAGAGCTTTTATTATCATCAGCGATACGGTAATATTGAGAAGAGCGATGGTTATGCTAAGCAGTAATTTCAGTGTTTTCATTTTATCATCTCCGTGTAATAGTGTGATGTATTGTCATGGCTGTTCGTATATCAGAGGACTTGTTACGGGCTTTGTATTGATGGTCTGAGATGTATTGACTATATCTGTGCCCTTTTCATACTCATCAGCCTGAAGAAATTTCGGAAAAACAAATGTCATCAGTATATAAGCAATTCCTGCCGCAACAATAAGCACGGCTATTGATATTATCATCTTTTTTTTGACTTTCTGTGCCTTTGCGTGTTTCTGCTCCTGTAAGATGCGGGCGTTTCTTTCTTCAAATTCGGCTCTTTCTGCAGATTTGTCACTCGCCTTTGCGGCTCTTGACTGTACCAATTCCTTGACAGCCCGGGCATCGGCGTCCTGCACTTCCTTGCGCTTCTGCAGTGTCTCAAGCTTTGTGTTCTTTAAGAGCCATGAACGGCTTATTCTGCACTGTGAGCATTTTACTTCATCGCTCCAATTGAAAGCACCGCAGGCACAGAGCCAGTGATCTTCTTCAAATTCCGGCTGGAATACAAGGTTCATTCCGTCAATTCCGCTTCTTGTGCAAAGGTCGAGAAATTGTTTGTTGTAATCGCCCTGAACGGTATATATGCTTTTCTGCTCTATTTTCTGGTCGAAGTGTTTATATTCGCTGTTTTCCCATGTCTGCCCTTTGGAATTGGATATGCTCCTGATAACATATTCGATATTTCTCGTGTTTATATCGGGAACTTTGATTTTTCTGTGATATCCGAAATCGGCATTTCTTGATATATCAAGTCCGCTGAAAGTGACATTTTCAATAACATTTATCGGTTTGCGTGCTTCATCATAACAGATTACGTCAAAAGTTATTGATCTCAGGTTATCGGGCTGAATATTAAGAAATTTAGCTGAGGTAAACATTTCGCCTGTTTTGGTATCAAGTGCAAGGCGCATAGAGCACAGAATAATAGGGGAGCCATCAAACCACATATTATCGTTTTTTATCTCTATCATTTTAATATTTTCCTCTGCCATATTATCACCTCCGTGCAGCATTATATTTTTATTTTAAAACCTCAGAGCGTTTATGTCAAGCAATTAAGGGACAAAAAGGTATTTGAGTAAGTATTTCTCTGCAGTAACATTTAACTATAACAAGCGTCGATGTCCACCGAGTCTCGCCTGCCGGCTCGGTCGGTGCTTCTGCCTTCGGCAGAGGTGTCCACCGGACACCCGCACCCTCTAAAGGCGGCGGGTTAAAATCCCCCACCGACGCCCGCAGGAGCTAAAGCTCCCCGATGTCTGTTGACGGCGTCGCTCGCTCCAATCAAGCGAGCTTGTTGGAGCTTTGCTCCTTGTTTAATAAATTATTCATTCTTTGTAAGATAGTCAAAAAGAGCCTGACAGCCAGAAAGGATATCATTATATGCCCTGTCAAAATCTCTTGTATACCACGGGTCAGATACAGTTCCTCCCTGTTCTGTATAATCCATTAAGAGATGCAGCTTGTTGTCAGTGTCATTGCCGATGATTCTCTTGGCATTTTTCATATTATTGTTATCCATAACGATAAGAAGGTCATAATAACGGTAGTCCTGCATTGTCATCTGTCTTGCGGTTTTTCCGTCACAGCGTATACCGTTTTCAAGAAGCTTTCTTCTTGCAGGAGGATAAACGGAATTACCAAGCTCCTCTGTTGATGTAGCTGCCGAAGCTATCTCGAATTCTCTCTCTTTATGGTTTTTCCTTACGATGTCCTTCATTATAAACTCTGCCATAGGACTGCGGCATATATTGCCGTGGCAGATGAACATTACTTTTATCATAGATTTTTCCTTTCTCGGTGCGCCGCCGGTGTCGATTCGCGCTGTTCGCTGCACTTTGTTTCGCTCTGAGTACAAACCGGACATTTATCGATCGCGGTTCTTAGTTAGTATCAAACGCGGCTTCAGAAGTCATGCATTGTATAAAACTGCAACGCAAAATAGGGTCCAGCGTCACGCTGGTCTTTGCAAAAGGGGCAAATTGCGGAAGTCGTTAGTAGTAGAATAGTAGTAAAATGAGGGGGAAGTTACTACTAAGGCTTTTGGATTTAGTAAGAAAAATCATGATTTGTTAACACATTCAGTTAATTCAAGAAATCAGCCAGTTCCTGTAAATTG
>CACXGH010000085.1 GCA_902767175.1 uncultured Ruminococcus sp. | reverse complement strand
GGAGCTAAAGCTCCCCGACGTCTGTTGACGGCGTCGCTCGCTCCAATCAAGCGAGCTTGTTGGAGCTTTGCTCCTTGTTTAAAAGATAACGGACAGATCCGAAAAAGGAAAGGGAAGATCAGTATGCAGCCAAAAAACAACAGCTTGTATGATCCGTCATTTGAGCATGACAACTGCGGTATCGGAGCGGTAGTCAACATTAAAGGAAACAGATCCCATAAAACCGTTTCGGATGCGCTGACCATTGTTGAAACACTGGAGCATCGTGCGGGAAAGGACGCCGAAGGCAAAACCGGAGACGGCGTAGGCATTTTGCTTCAGATATCACATAAATTTTTCAAGAAGGAAGCACAGAAGCTTGATATTCCGATCAGATCCGAAAGAGACTATGCGGTAGGAATGTTCTTCTTCCCTCAGAATGAGCTGAGAAGAAATCAGGCAAAGAAGATGTTTGAGATCATTGCCGAGAAGGAAGGACTTGAAGTGCTCGGCTGGAGAGAAGTTCCCTCTCAGCCCGATGTACTCGGGGCTAAGGCACTTGAATGTATGCCCAATATACAGCAGTGCTTTATTGACCGTCCCGAGGGCGTGAAAAGAGGCATAGACTTTGACCGTAAGCTGTATGTAGCAAGAAGGTTTTTTGAACAGAGCAACGAGGATACTTATGTTGTATCTCTCTCAAGCCGTACGATCGTATATAAAGGTATGTTCCTCGTAGGCGACCTGAGAAGATTTTTCCTCGATCTTCAGGACGAGGACTATGAATCGGCTATTGCCGTTGTTCATTCAAGATTTTCTACAAATACATTCCCGAGCTGGCAGAAGGCTCACCCCAACCGTATGATAGTTCATAACGGTGAGATAAACACTATCAGAGGCAATGCGGATAAAATGCTTGCCCGTGAGGAAACAATGGCCTCCGAGCATCTTATGGGAGATCTTGATAAGGTTATACCTGTTGTAAATACAGAAGGTTCTGACTCAGCTATGCTCGACAACACTCTGGAATTTCTTGTAATGAGCGGAATGGATCTTCCCCTTGCTGTAATGATAACCATTCCCGAGCCGTGGGATAACAACCACGCCATGAGCCAGAAAAAGCGTGATTTCTACCAATATTACGCAACAATGATGGAGCCGTGGGACGGTCCGGCGGCTATTGTGTTCTCGGACGGTGACGTAATGGGTGCTGTTCTTGACCGTAACGGTCTGCGCCCGTCACGATACTATATTACTGACGATGATAACCTTATTCTGTCCTCCGAGGTCGGCGCATTGCCTGTACCTGCCGAGAAGATAATAAAAAAGGAAAGACTTCACCCCGGAAAAATGCTCCTTGTAGATACAGTCCAGGGCAGACTTATAGACGATGACGAAATAAAGGAGCATTATGCATCAAGACAGCCCTATGGTGAATGGCTCGACGCAAATCTTATAAGGCTTAAGTACCTTAAAGTGCCTAATGCAAAGGTCGAAGAGCATCCCCGTGCTGAAAAGCGCCGTCTGCAAAAGGCTTTCGGCTACACATACGAGGACGTTATGGACAGCATTCTTCCGATGGCGAAGAATGGTGCCGAGCCTATTGCTGCAATGGGCTGCGACAAGCCGCCGGCAGTATTATCGGAACAGCCCGTACCGCTTTTTGACTACTTCAAGCAGATTTTCGCACAGGTGACCAATCCGCCTATTGATGCAATCCGTGAGGAGATAGTGACATCAACGACTATTTATATCGGTGAGGACGGAAATATTTTAGAGGAAAAACCCGACAACTGCAAGGTAATAAAGGTTGTCAACCCAATACTTACCTCAACGGGTATATTGAAGCTCAAGAAAATGAATATTTCAGGCTTCAAGGTAGCGGTCATTCCTATACTTTATTATAAGAATACCAAGCTTTCAAAGGCTATAAACCGTTTGTTCATCGAAGCTGATAAGGCATATAACAGCGGAGCCAATATTCTGATACTTTCTGACAGAGGAGTTGACGAAAACCGTCTTGCTATTCCCTCACTTCTTGCGGTATCCGCACTTCATCAGCACCTTGTTGCAACCAAGCGCAGAACTTCTCTTTCTATAGTATTGGAGAGCGGTGAGCCGAGAGAGGTACATCATTTTGCGACCCTTCTGGCATACGGCGCAAGTGCAGTCAATCCGTATCTTGCACTTGAGACAATACACGAGCTTATTCATGATGAGCTTCTTGACAAGGATTATTATGCGGCGGTAAATGACTATAATGACGCTGTTCTTCACGGAATTGTCAAGATAGCTTCAAAAATGGGCATCTCTACTTTACAGTCATATCAGGGCTCAAAGATATTTGAAGCTATAGGTCTGAGCCGTGAGCTTGTTAATGATTACTTTACGGGAACCGTAAGCAGGATAGGCGGCATTACACTTGAGGATATAGAAAGAACTGTTGACCGTCTGCATACGGCAGCCTTTGACCCGCTCGGACTCGGTACAGACGGCAGCCTTCCGTCAAGAGGCGGTCATAAGACAAGAAGCGGCAAGGAAGAACATCTTTATAATCCCTGTACGATTCATGCTCTTCAAAAGGCAGCACGCTTTAACGATTACAATATATATAAGGATTATTCCCGTATGATAAATGAGGAGATGAATCCTGTAAATATAAGAGGACTTCTTGACTTCAACTATGCAGAGGAGCCGCTGGCAATTGACGAGGTAGAAAGCGTTGACAGCATTGTCCGCCGTTTCAAGACAGGCGCTATGTCCTACGGCTCTATCTCTCAGGAGGCGCATGAAGCACTTGCTGTCGCAATGAACCGCTTAGGCGGCAAATCCAACTCGGGAGAAGGCGGAGAAAGCCTTGAGCGTCTGAGAAGCAAGGAAACCGATAACAACCGCTGCTCCGCAATAAAGCAGGTTGCATCAGGCCGTTTCGGTGTCACTTCGAGGTATCTTAATTCGGCAGATGAACTGCAGATAAAAATGGCTCAGGGCGCTAAGCCCGGTGAAGGCGGTCATCTTCCGGGCAAGAAAGTCTATCCATGGATCGCTAAGACAAGACATTCAACTCCTGGTGTTTCGCTAATCTCCCCTCCCCCTCATCATGATATATATTCGATAGAAGATCTGGCACAGCTCATCTATGATCTTAAAAATGCCAATAAAAAGGCAAGAATTTCCGTTAAGCTTGTATCGGAGGCCGGAGTAGGAACGGTTGCGGCAGGTGTTGCAAAAGCAGGCGCAGGTGTAATTCTTATCTCAGGCTATGACGGCGGTACAGGCGCAGCACCCGGCAGCTCTATTTATAATGCAGGTCTTCCGTGGGAGCTTGGACTTGCAGAGGCTCATCGGACACTTATAATGAACGGTCTTCGTGACAAAGTGGTTATTGAAACGGACGGCAAGCTTATGACGGGCCGTGACGTTGCAGTAGCGGCTATACTCGGCGCCGAGGAATTCGGCTTTGCAACTGCTCCGCTTGTAACTCTCGGCTGTGCGATGATGAGGGTATGTAATCTTGATACCTGTCCGTTCGGTGTAGCAACACAGAACCCTGAGCTGAGAAAGCGCTTTATGGGCAAGCCCGAATATGTAGTAAACTTCATGCATTTCGTAGCACAGGAGCTTCGTGAATACATGGCAAAGCTCGGTGTGAGAACAGTAGACGAGCTTGTCGGAAGAACCGATCTTCTCCGCAGGAAGGACGGACTTAATGAACGTGAAAGCAAGGTTGATGTTTCCGTACTTCTCAGCAGGGCTTATTCAAACGAGCCTGTACATTATACAGAGAAAAAGCTTTATGACTTCAGGCTGGAAGATACTGTTGATGAGAAGATCATAGGCAAAAAGCTCCGCAAGGCATTCAATGCAGGTGAAGCAAAAACGATCGAGATCAATATAAAGAATACAGACCGTTCCCTCGGTACTGCATTCGGCTCAGAGATAACGAGAAAATACGACAGCACACTCCCCGATGACACATACCGCATAATCTGCAACGGCTCAGGCGGACAGAGCTTCGGTGCATTTATTCCGAACGGTCTTACACTTGAGCTTCCGGGAGACAGCAACGACTATTTCGGCAAGGGACTTTCAGGCGGAAAGCTTATTGTATATCCTCCTGAGGGTACACGCTTCAAGGCTGAGGAAAATATCATCATCGGCAATGTTGCGCTTTATGGTGCCACAAGCGGAAAGGTATTTATAAACGGTATTGCAGGTGAGCGCTTCTGCATAAGAAATTCAGGTGCATCGGTTGTTGTTGAAGGTGTCGGCGAACACGGATGCGAATATATGACAGGCGGCACGGTAGTAATTCTCGGCAGAACAGGAAACAACTTTGCGGCAGGTATGTCGGGCGGCGTTGCTTATGTTCTCGATGAGCACCATCATCTCTATAAGAGACTTAATAAGGAGCTTGTTGAATGCTCTGAAATTTCCTCCGAAAAGGATATCGAGACATTAAAGGACCTTATCTCCGAACACGTTTCTGCAACAGGCTCAGAAAAGGGCGAGAATATACTTACTCATTTTGACGAATATCTGCCGCTCTTCAAGAAGGTAATTCCTCACGACTACAGAGTTGTTACTGAGGCAATAGCAGAAAATGAACACAATGGCATGGATGAAGAGCAGGCAAGGATCGAAGCCTTCTACAGCCTGATAAATGCCGAATAACAGTCAGCCTTAAACGGAGCCTGATCTGCCGTAATGCGGCAGAAAGCTCCTGCGGCTTTCGGGGGAATGCCCCTATAATAAAGAAGGAGAGAAAAGAATATGGGAAATCCTGACGGCTTTCTGAAATATGAAAGGAAGGACGCTCATGCTTGTCCGGTAAATGAGCGCATAAAGAATTATAATGAATTTCATACGCCGCTTTCCGAAAAAGAGCAGAAGAAACAGGGTGCACGCTGCATGAACTGCGGTGTCCCCTTCTGTCAGTCCGGTATGCAGATAGGAAATATGATATCCGGCTGTCCTTTGAACAATCTTGTGCCGGAATGGAATCATCTTGTCAGTCTCGGCGCATGGAAGCAGGCTTATGACAGATTGAAGCTTACAAATAATTTTCCCGAGTTTACGTCCCGTGTTTGTCCTGCACTATGCGAAAAGGCCTGCACCTGCGGTGCAAACGGCGATGCAGTGACAGTCCGTGCAAATGAATACAGCATTATTGAAACCGCTTACAGCGAAGGCTATGCCCGTCCTCAGCCGCCTAAGGTCAGAACAGGCAAAAAAATAGCCGTTATCGGCTCCGGCCCTTCGGGTCTTGCCGCCGCAGACCAGCTCAACAGAAGAGGTCACAGCGTAACGGTTTATGAACGTTCTGACCGTGCCGGGGGTCTGCTCATGTACGGTATTCCGAATATGAAGCTTGAAAAGCATATTATCGAGCGAAAAATAAATGTCATGAAGGCCGAGGGTATCACCTTCATTACAAACACAAATGTCGGTGCGGATATTACGGCAGATGAGCTTAAGGCACAGTATGACAGTATCATTCTTGCCTGCGGTGCTTCTCAGCCCCGTGATATTAAAGTGCCGGGCAGAGAATCTGAGGGAATATATTTTGCGGTGGATTTTCTCCGCTCCACAACAAGTGCCCTTCTTGTCAGCGGACTTGCCGAGGGTTCATTTATCAGTGCCAAGGATAAGAATGTAATTGTTATAGGCGGCGGCGATACAGGCAATGACTGTGTAGGGACCTGTGTGCGTCACGGAGCAAAAAGTGTATTGCAGCTTGAAATGATGCCTAAGCTGCCCGATGATCGTGCCGAGAATAATCCCTGGCCGGAATGGCCCCGTGTATGCAAGACCGATTACGGTCAGGAGGAGGCTGCAGAGGTATACGGCACAGACCCGAGAGTATATCAGACAACGGTGAAAGAATTCCTGTCTGATGAAAACGGAAAGCTCAGAGGCGCAGTACTTGTAAAGCTCAGCGCAGAAAAAGACACTTCATCTGGCAGAACAATAATGAAGCCCGTTGAAGGCAGTGAGTATACAGCTGATGCAGAGCTTGTACTTATAGCAGCCGGTTTTCTCGGAAGTGAGAGCTATGTTACTCAGAGCTTCGGAGTAGAGACCGATGCAAGAACCAATGTCAAAACTGCACAGGGCGGTCACAGAACAAGCGTTGACGGTATATATACCGCCGGAGATATGCATATAGGACAGTCACTTGTTGTCCGTGCGATTCGTGAAGGCAGGGACTGCGCTAAAGAGGTAGATTATGACCTTATGGGCTACACCAATCTTTAGGAGTGGATATAGATGAAAACCAACAGCAATTTTGATTTGCTTGTACCTAATTATCTTTTTGCCGATGTTGCAAAAAAAACAAAGGAATTTGAAGCGGCACACCCCGACAAGGAGGTTATCCGCCTTGGCATAGGCGACGTCACACTTCCGCTTGCGCCTGTTGTAGTTGACGCTATGCAGAAGGGCAGCGAGGAACTTCGGTTTCAGAGCAGCTTCAAGGGCTATCCCGATTATGAGGGGTATGAATTTGTACGCAGGAGTGTATCCGACTACTATCAGAGCTTTGGAGTTCAGGTAAGAGCCGATGAGGTTTTTATTTCTGACGGCGCAAAGTCCGACTGCGGAAATATCGGAGATATTTTCTCGCAGGACAACACCGTTCTGATACCTGACCCTGTTTATCCTGTTTATGTTGACGCAAATATAATGGCAGGAAGAAAAATAATATTTGCACCGTCAGGCAGAAATGAGCATTTTCTTGCAATGCCCGACAGAAGAGTCAGGGCTGATATTATTTATCTCTGTTCGCCCAATAACCCGACAGGAGCTGCTTATAATCACGAACAGCTTAAGGCATGGGTAGACTATGCGCTTGAAAATGATGCGGTAATACTTTACGATGCGGCTTACGAGGCTTTTATAAGAGAGGAGCTTCCCCGTTCCATTTACTGCATTGAAGGAGCAAGAGAGTGTGCAATTGAGCTTTGCTCTCTTTCAAAAACAGCAGGCTTTACAGGTGTACGCTGCGGATATACAGTAGTTCCGAAGGAGCTTATCAGGGACGGAAAAAGACTGTATGATCTCTGGTACAGACGGCAGGCTACAAAATTCAACGGTGTTTCATGGGCTGTACAGTGTGCTGCTGCGGCTGTATTCAGTCCCGAAGGACAAAGACAATGCCGTGAAAACCTCGACTATTACCACGATAATGCTTCTCTTATTTCAAGTGTACTTGATGAGCTTGGTATTTATTATACAGGCGGAAAAAATTCGCCGTATATATGGCTGCAGTGTCCGTACAATATGAGCAGCTGGCAGTTCTTTGATTATCTTCTTGATAACGCTGCTGTCGTAGGCACTCCCGGCGAAGGATTCGGAGACTGCGGAAAGGGCTTTTTCAGGCTTACATCATTTAATTCCCATGAAAAAACAGCCGAAGCTGTTGAACGAATAAGGCAGCTTCTTTCATAAATATAAAGCAAACAGCACAGAGTACGGAAAACCGTATCTGTGCTGTTCTGTATTAGTATTATTTTTGTTTATGTATGAGAAGTCTTGTTTTATGATCTTCTCCGTCACCCTGTGCATAGCAGTAGAATTCCCAGCCATAGCGCTCGTAGAAGGATTCGTGATCTGTAACAAGATAAAGAGTATCAATACCCTTCTCTGCCATATCCCTGCATGCAAGATCTAACAGCTTGCCGGCTACACCCTGACAGCGGTATTCTTCTTCGGTGTATACCGCACAGACATTGGGAGCAAGATCCTTTCTGTCATGAAAGTCATTATCTATAATGCCCATTCCGCCGATTATTTTATCGCCGTCAAGACAAATATACCAGCCGTTTTCTGTTTTGCCGCTGAGATATTCTTCAATGCACTCAAGATAAGCTTCTGTGGGGACTCCCCATTTCTGATTGAACCATTCCGCAGCTTTGTTTTTGATTTCCGGTTTTTCCCGAAGTGTAATGTAAGTATATTCTTTCATTGTTTTTCCTTTCTGTTGTTGTAGTTTTTGATTGTTTTAAGACGAAGCTCTGCAGTATTCCTGATATCTGAACGATCTTTTGGAGTGCATCAGGTTCCGGATGAAAAATCAGTAATATAAATACCTGCTTGTATTACAATATAGAAAAAACGGATTTGCAACTGATTTTTTTCTGAGATCGTTCACGAAATCATTGAGACGGTTATTCTTCCTTCATAGCGCTTCTGATCCTGCTGAGTGATTCAGGGGTAATCCCGAGATATGTTGCGATATGTTTTTTGGGAACACTGTCGGCTAAATCCGGAAAAGCTCTTCTGAAATGCAGATAACGTTCTGTTGCATTCTCGACAAGGAATCCGTTTTCCCTATACATCTTATAACGCAATGCTTTTTCGAGAAGAACTATCCATATTGCTTTCAGGTCTTCGCTGCTCATAATAAGAGATTTAAGCTCTCTGACATCGAAGTACATAACGGTACTGTCTGAAAGTGTTTCCCACATACATATGTATCCGGAATAGCCGAACAGACCTTCGTCCATGCACATTCTTCCCCTTGCACCGAAGCCTCTTGTTATATCGTTTCCGTTTCCGTCAATATAATATGCTCTTGTAATCCCCTCAAGCACTATGCCTGCCTTGTCCGCATTGTCGCCTATCAACGCAAGAATAGTGTTTTTCGGTATGAATTTAAACGAAGCAAGCTCTGCCGCTTTGCTGAGTATTTCTTCATCAAATTCAATACCTTGCTCTTTTGCAAGTTACTTTAATTGTGTGATAATTAAATTTTTGTCCATTTCAGACAGCTCCGCTCGTAATTAATAGATATATTATTGCCGCAAGATTTGCGCCGCCGTGTGCGATCATTCCGGGTAAAAGATGATCTGTCTTTTTATATACAAATATCCAGACAAGTCCGGCGAAAAATGAAAAGCCGAAATTATACCAATCCAGCATTGCAAACATAAGGTTAAAGAGAAGGAGAGCGTTTGTTTCTCCTAAAACTGAGCCGGCAAATCTTTTTGCAAATCCTCTGAAATATATCTCCTTCAGGATACCGCTTACAAAAGCAAGTGCTGTTATCTTCATTATCGTTGTTGCGGCTGAGTTATCGTTATCAACGAATGCCATGTCAGTTCTTCCGGCAGCATATATATACGCATAACCAAGAGAAATAATTAATGTAACTGCTAAAGCGCCCAAGCCGAAAAGAACATCTTTTATCAGAGTTTTCTTTTCGGTTATTTCACACATGAGACTTATACCGTTTTGCTTATACAGAAGCACGGCAGACGGAAGCAATATTACATTGATAAGGATAAGCACAAGACAATAAGCATTCATATTGCTTGTAGAATAGCTTGCTATATCGAAGATGTTCATTCCCGCCTTGTAATTTGTACAAGACATGAATACTTCAAAGCCAGCTGCAAAAAGTGTCAGTATTGTTGTAATTGTCAATGCCTTTTCTGCGTTTCTGATATTCATTTCTTTCATTGTTGTCTACCTCCTGATAAAAGGATAACACACAAAGAAATGATCCGCATTGATGTATGTTAATTTTATTAAGGAATCGCTGAATAAATCACGCCTTACGGCTCAGCACCTGTCTTGCTTGCCCTTTTTCCGCCGTCTTGCACAAAAATCCCTTGACAACTGTAAGGTTGCCTGCGGTCTTTTTGCACAACCTGAGGAAAAATTGCTGACACAATACAGGCACTGAATTTAATCAGCGCTTCCTTAAAAATTCTTATGATTTTTACATCATAGAAAAGACCGCCGTCACAGACATTTCATCTCCGTGTATTTCTGCAAATATATCGCCGTTCATTTTTCTCATGAGACTGCGGCAGATATAAAGACCGAGACCGCTGCCGCTCTGAGTTCCGACATTGGAGCCTCGCCAGAAGCTGTCGAAAATATGAGGAAGCTCACTTTCAGAAAGCTTACAGCCGCTGTTTGAAATACGGATAAGTTTGCAGTCCTCTTCTTTTGAAAATGAAACGGCTATGCTCTTTCCGTCACCGTATTTTATTGCATTTTCGATAATATTCTGCAATACCTCCTCTGCACGGTCACAGTCACCGCCTATAATTGAATCTGTAAACTTATCTATCGTGAATTCAGTCTTCAAAAGACTGAGCTTTTCGGTGTAGAAAGACCGTATTCTATCCATAAGCTCAGAGAGATAGAACTCTCCTTCCTTCACATCAAGCTCCGAAAGCTCTTCGCTTGACGTCTTTGCTATATCATCGACATAGCAGCGTATTTCCTCACATTTAGCGGTGATATTGATTGATATTTCCTTTTTCTTGCTTTCGTCTTTATAAAGTCCCTTTTCAAGCGCTTTAGCATAAAGCTCTATAACGCCGAGAGGTGTTTTTATATCGTGTGAAAGTGACATGATCATTGTCTTTTTCTGCTTTTGAAGTTCAAGCTCAGACTGTTTATGTTTTTCGCTGTTTTCTCTCAGCAGGTCAAGTCCCCACAGGAATTTTCCGAAATATCCGCCCTTCTGCGCCTTTAAAGGCACTGTCAGCTTACCCTTTGCAAGCTCTGCAGGATAATCGCTTATCTTTTCAAAGGGGCGAATGATCTTAAACCAGATATATAGTAAAATTCCGAGCAGCAGCGCTGCAAGAATAATAAAACAGCAGTTGAAAATCAGAACTGTATTATCGCTGCTGTAATGGTATGAATAGTCAAATCGGTACGGTACACCGTTTATTTCAATTACAAGATAATCACTGTCCGACTGAATAAAGCCGTCAGGCATTTTTTGCACATTGGTTATATAGCTGTAATCATCGAGACTGTATTGTTCTTCCCTTTCAAGCTTGCCTGCTATTCTCTGGGCTTCAACACGGTAAGGGCGGCCGCCTGCGCCTTTATCGGTTATATCGAGTATTATATCTGCTCCTGCAAGCAGAAGAGCAAGAACAGCGATTACTGCTGATACAAGCTTAATATAGCTTTTCATATATTACCTCTCATAGCGGTAGCCTACTCCCCATACCGTTATAATATGAGCAGGCTTTTTAGGATCGTCCTCAAGCTTCTGTCTGAGCCATTTTATATGTACAGTCAGAGTCTGAGGTTCGGAAAAGCTGTCGAGTCCCCATATTTTATTGAATATCATGTCCTTGTTCAGCGTTTTTCCTTCGTTTTCAGCAAGCAGACAGAGAAGGTCAAACTCCTTTTGTGTAAGCTCAAGCGGAGTGTCATTCTTAAAAACAGAACGCCTGCTTTTATTGATCTTCAGAAATCCGACAGATAAAATCTCTGAATTATATCTCCTGAGGAAAATACCCTTTATTTTTGCGAGGAGAATGTCTATATCATAAGGCTTTTCTATATAATCATCGGCTCCTGAAACAATGCCGTTGAGCATATCGTCCTTTTCTGTCTTAGCGCTGACTATAATTATTGAAGTATTGGAGCTTTCTCTTATTTTTCGGCATACAGCAAAGCCGTCGATTCCGGGCAGCATAATATCGAGTATTACAAGCCTTGCTCCGTTTCTTTCAAATTCAGCAAGAGCTTCTTCGCCGTTTGTACAATGTATGACACTGTAGCCGTCTGCATTGAGGAAATCGCAGAGCAGACCTGCCATTTCCTCATTATCCTCTGCAAGCAATATATCCGTCAACTATCCTCACTCCAAATCAAAGACCGTTTACCAGCCCATTTCAAGAAGCCAATTATTCAGTGCTCTTTCACGCCTGCGTTCATCACTTTCAGTATTATTATACTCTCCTTTGATGTTGCCGTCAACGATATACAGAACTCTTCTGCATTTTGATGCCACCTTTGAATCGTGAGTAACAAGCATAATGGCAGTACCTTCTTTGTTTATTCTGCAAAGCTCATTCATAACCTCATCGGAGCTTGATCTGTTAAGTGCTCCTGTAGGCTCATCGGCAAATATCATTTCAGGTTTATTTATCATGCTTCTGCATATACAAGCTCTCTGGAGCTGTCCGCCTGACGCCTCATTTATATCATTGTCCGCAATTTCTATAATTCCGAGCTTTCTCATAAGCTCCTTTCCGTATTCAAGCTTTTCCTTGGAAGAAAGCTTATTTGCCTTTGACTGACGTGCAGGGAGTATAATATTATCAAGTACAGAAAGATTTTTCAGCATATACATCTGCTGAAAAATAAAGCCCATTTCATCAAGCCTCAGCTCTGCAAGCTCATTTGGTTTAAGTCCTGAAATATCTTTGCCGTTAAATATGACCTCTCCTGCCGTCATGCTGTCCATACCCGAAACAGTATAGAGAAGTGTGGATTTTCCTGAGCCTGACGGCCCCATTACGGCTACCATTTCACCCTCATCAACGGAGAAGCTTACATTTCTCAGAACATTGTTCTGTCTTTTATTGACGATATAGGTCTTGCAAAGGTCGTTTACTTCAAGTATTTTTTTCATTTCAATTACCTCACTCTATATTGTTTACTTCCTGTGACGATATGTTCTTTACGCTGAGCGTACTTATGAATGCTGCTAAAACAGTTATTGCAAAAACCGCAAGCGGATAAACGATAAATGCCTCCAATACATTCACATCGAAAAGAATGTATTTTGCGCCCATTATATTGAATATACCGCCTACTGCAAGCTGACTTACAGGTTCTGTAAGAATCACCGCTATTATGACTGCCGCAAGCATCAGAATTGCAACTCTCAATGTCTGCCATATAATAATAGAACGGTTCTTCATGCCTATAGCTTTCATGAGGGCTATTTCTCCCCTCTCTTTTGTAAGGTATGATTTTTCCATAAGAACGACAACAAGAATGTTGATGAGCATAACTATAATGATTATGAAATTCTTTGTATCGTTCATCATACCTCCTATACCACCGATCGAATAATCGAGATATTCTCCGGCAGTGCGTATAGTGTAGTCGGGATATAGCTCCTTTATGGTATCATACCTTGCCTTTAACTCAGAATCCGACGGGCTGTCTGTGTATTTTATCTGATAGCTGAAATACCCGAGTGTTTTGGAATAATCAAGCTGTGATTTTTCGCTGAATCTCAGTCCCTCTCCCAAGTTATTCATGGACTGATAAAGAGCCGTCACGATGAAATTTTCATTATCTCCTCCTGTCTTTACCGTTATTGTATCTCCGATATTAACACCAAGCTTTTCCGCAATGACATAGCTTAAAGCAGCTTCGTTTACATTCTGAGGCGGTGTGCCTTCAATATATGCATATTTGTCGGTTTCAATGCCCACTCCATGAAATGCAAGTGTAACGACCTTATTGTCTCCGCTCTGTACCGAAAACTTGAATAATGCTTCACCAAAGCATCTTGCAGGTATTCCGTTATCAGCAAGTGTTTTTTCCATTTCTTTCAGATAATCACCTCTGAGTGTCTGACCGTCAGAACGAGTGTATTTTTCTGTATTTTCCTTGTCCTCAAGGGCAATATCACAGTCTGCCATTGAAAACCATGCAAGAAGCTTCGGGCTCTGAACTGTGGATATAGTATTTACGATTATCGTTATCATAAGTATTCCGATAATAAAAGTTACCGTCATTACTGCAAAATGTCTGAAACCGCTGAGTATATCATTTACAGCCATAAACAGCACAGGTGTCTGTCTGCTTTTTGAAAGCTTAAGAAATCCCTTTTTCTTGTAACGTCTGCCTGATTCTCCGCTTCTTATCGCATCTACGGGTGTAAACTTCTTTACCTTGCCTGTACTCAGTCTGCAGAACAATGCTATTATCAATACCACTGCGGCAGAGCAGATCAGGTTTACAAGAATTCCATTGCTTTCATCTAATATCATGTTTTTTGCAGACTGGTCTATCATCATTTTTCCGAAAGGAATTCCTGATATAAAGCCTGCTGATGCACCTATTACTGCCATAGCAATATATTTGACCATATACAGAGTGCGTATCTTACCGTTTCTTATTCCGATAGCCTTCATTACGCCTATCTCTCTGTATTCTTCGCTGATTGTGAAGCCTATAGTAAATTTTAACAGAACCATTGAAATGATGATAAGACATATACTAATGATAAGGAAAACACCTGCTGTTATCATATCCATTATGTAAGTGGTCTTGATAACCGCTCTTGTGCCTGTGAAGGCTACACCGTCAATACCGCTTACGATGTTCTCTGCGCTCTTAAGATCGTCTGTTCCGATATTGAGTATAACACCCTTATTCATATCATAGATATCATCATTGCAGCCCTGAACGAATTTATCAAAATCATTGCGGCTTATGATAAATCTTGGTGTTCCCATCATTTCAGAGCCGAAAAGTACATCAAGTATTATACCTTTTACTGTGAATTCACCCGTATAGCTTCCTATTTTTACTTTGATCTTTGCACCTGACGGTATATTGTTTTTTTCCATAAATGATTTCTTGACATATATCTCGCCGTCATTCACCTGAGTCAGCTCATTTTTATTTCCGTCAAATATTTTAATGCTGATGTCATCAATACTGTTGAGCACTCCGTTTGATGATATTTCGGTCGTTTTGCCGTTGTATCTGACAGAGTTTTCATTTATATAAAGAATTCTTTCGCTTTTAATGGAGCTTATACTGCTTAGTGAGCTGAGCTTTTCAAGAGCTTCATCTCCGGCTTTTGTACCGATCGTCGCCACAAAGTAATCCTTCGCCTCTGATATATCCATGAATTTATCCGTTGCCGACATAACTGACATCATTGTATTGACGCTTGACGACACAAACATTACGGATAAGATCATGAATATCAGCAGAATTGTATTCATTGTTTTCTTTCTTTTCAGATCACGCTTTAATATACTGAGATACATAAGCATTCCTCCTGCTCTTTATTTATTGTATCTGTATTATAGCAGGTCAATTATTAAATAATCATTAAATCTGCTTTATTTATTTTTTCAAAAATCAGACTTCAATATAGTAAATAATAAACAAATAACACCATATTCAGTCAGATTCCGAAGGTTATGAATGACTTATAAGTCAGATTTACCGCACTGCAGCCCGAACTGCAGCTTTCGGTATGTACGCTGTCATGAAAAATAGTTTTCCTTGATCAGCGGCGAGCATAAACGCTCATAAACGTGAGGAAATAATGAAAAGGGTATTGACTTTTTTTGGCGAAGGATGTAAACTGTATATCGAAGCAGGGGTGTCCGCTCAAGCGGGCTGAGATTAGGCTGTGCTGCCTTGACCCTTTCACCTGATGCGGATAATACCGACGTAGGAAGCTCATTTTTATTAAGTCATAAGAGCACTGCGTCTTTTCGCAGTGCTTTAATTTTTATTTTACAGGAGGTTTTTTTATGAACGCAAGTGTAGCTATTCAGACTTTACCGGCAGCAAAGGACGATGAGGAACTTATCAGAATTGTAGATGAGGTCATCGCCTATATCAAGAGTACAGGTCTCAAATGCTATGTAGGTCCTTTTGAGACAGCTATCGAAGGTGACTATGACGAGCTTATGGACATTGTCAAGGAGTGCCAGCATATTGCAATTCGTGCAGGCGCACCGTCCGTGCTCGCCTATATCAAGGTCGATTACAGACCGGAGGGAGAAGTGCTTACAATTGAGCGCAAGGTTACGAAGCACCATCAGTAAGATCGCACCTCCGGCTGCAGCACTTGTCATTCTCATTGCAGTATGGCAGTTGGTTTGCGGTTTTTGTGAAATACCGAAATATATGCTGCCTTCACCGGGCGATGTCATAGAGGCATTTAAAAAGGATTGGCAGCTCATGTTCAGTCATGCAAGGGTCACGCTGACGGAAACGTTTATCGGGCTTTTCTTCGGTATTCTCATAGGATTTGTTATGGCGGTCGTCATGGATATGTTCAGTATAGTACGGAAAATGATATATCCGCTGATAGTGATCAGTCAGACCATACCGACAGTAGCTATTGCGCCGCTTCTGGTAATATGGCTGGGCTATCAGATGCTGCCGAAGATAATTCTTATTATTTTGGTGGTATTCTTCCCTATCACCATAAGCCTTCTTGAGGGCTTTTCATCGGTGGATAAGGATACTGTAAACCTTATGCGCTCTATGGGAGCGAAAAGAATACAGATCTTTCGTTATGTAAAATTTCCGAATTCGCTGGGACAATTCTTTTCCAGCCTTAAGATCTCGGTATCTTATGCAGTTGTCAGTGCGGTAGTTTCCGAATGGATCGGAGGTACCGAGGGACTCGGGTGCTATATGACCCGTGTACGCAAGTCCTTTTCATCTGACAAGATGTTTGCGGTCATCATTCTGATCTCCGTAATAAGTTTATTGCTCATCTGGCTTACTTCCGTTTTGCAGCGTGTATGTATGCCTTGGGAAAAAATCAGTAGTGACAGGAGTAAATGATATGAAAAAAGTAAAAAAGATATTAGCTGTTGTTCTTACGGCAGCACTTGCTCTCGGCATTGCCGCAGGTTGTGCTGCTCAGAAAACAAATGAAAGCTCTCAGGAGAGCAAAACATCGGAAACAGCAGAAAAAACAAAGATTACATTTGTTTTGGACTGGACACCTAACACCAATCATACAGGTCTGTATGTTGCTCAGGATAAGGGGTATTTCAGTGATGCAGGACTTGAGGTCGAGATAGTTCAGCCGCCTGAGGACGGTGCGGAGATGCTTGTCGGAGCTAATAAGGCACAGTTCGGCGTCTCCTTCCAGGATTCTATGCT
>CACXGH010000084.1 GCA_902767175.1 uncultured Ruminococcus sp. | reverse complement strand
TCGCCTGCCGGCTCGGTCGGTGCTTCTGCCTTCGGCAGAGGTGTCCACCGGACACCCGCACCCTCTAAAGGCGGCGGGTGCCATACGTCCATCGGTGGCGGGTTAAAATCCCCCACCGACGCCCGCAGGAGCTAAAGCTCCCCGACGTCTGTTGACGGTGTCGCTCGCTCCAATCAAGCGAGCTTGTTGGAGCTTTGCTCCTTGTTTAATTATCAGGCGTCCGAATATTCGGACGCTTTTGATTTTAGCAAAACAAAAAGGTAATATCTGCGTATAATCATCATATTATTACTGATACTGCTTTCTGATCAAAAGTAGACACTTTTAATCAGAAAGGCGCCGCTTAGTATAAACTGCAGGAGGCAATATAATGTCAACTTCTAAAACTGACAGCAGACAAAGGGCCATAATAAGAACAAGTATTATAGGTATCGCATCAAACATTGTGCTTGCGGCATTTAAAGCGATAGTAGGAACGCTTTCAGGCTCTATAGCAATTGTGCTTGATGCCGTAAATAATACAAGTGATGCACTTTCATCAATAATAACAGTTATCGGAACAAAGCTTGCAGGAAAGCCTGCCGATAAAGCACACCCGTACGGACACGGCAGATATGAGCATATAAGTGCGGCCGTTATTGCGGTGATTATTTTATATGCCGGTATTACGGCTCTTGTAGAGTCGGTCAAAAGCATAATTTATCCTGAAACTCCCGATTATTCATGGGTGACATTTGTTGTTGTAGGTGCGGCTGTTGTTGTAAAGATAGCATTAGGCTTGTATTTCAGAGCTTCAGGAAAGAAAAATGACTCCGATGCTCTTGTAAATTCGGGTACTGATGCTCTGCAGGACGCTGTCATTTCGGCTTCTACCATTGTTGCGGCGGCGGTTTTTATGATATGGGGACTGAGTCTTGAAGCCTATCTTGGCGTAATTATTTCGCTCTTTATTATCAAAGCCGGAATTGAGATGATAAGAGAGACGATAAGCAAGCTTATAGGTGAAAGACCGGGCAAGGAGCTTTCTCTTGCAGTAAAGGATACTATATGTGAGACAGAGGGAGTGCTCGGTGCATTTGACCTTATAATGAACAGCTACGGGCCGGGAAGATGGCTTGCGTCGGTGCATATATCCGTGCCTGATACATGGTCGGCTGATAAGATAGATACCGTGAGCCGTGAAATAACTGACAGAGTGGCTGTGAAGAATAAGGTTTTTCTGACGGCGATAGGCATCTATTCCCACAATACGGGGAATGATGAGGTCAAAAAGATACGCTCAGATGTCACGGATATTGTTGTATCGGAGGAATATGTTCTGCAGATACACGGATTTTTCTGTGATACGGAGAAAAAGTCTCTTCGTTTTGATGTGGTTGTGGATTTTGCTGCCCCTGATGCAAACAAGCTGATCGAGGGTATCCATGAAAAGATAAAACAGATCTATCCCGAATATGATGTGCTTATTCAGCCTGATTCAGACCTTTCTGATTGAAAAATCTGAATATCAGCATTTCAGGAATCGCTGATAAAACACGCCTTACGGCTCAGCATCTTTCTTGCTTGCCCTTTTTCCGCTATCTTGTACGAAAAAACCTTGACAAGCTACAGGCTGCCTGCGGTCTTTTTGCACAACCTGACGCTTGTCAATGAATTTAATCAGGCGTGCTTTATTTTTCCGGAAAATAAAAAAGTTCTTGACAATTTCAGAAAAAGGGAATATAATAATTCATATAGAAAAGGTATGCTATATAGGAGGTATTGTAATGGAAAGAAGAAAAAACACAGAAGGAATAAGGTATCTTGTACTGACGGCGATATTTGCGGCAATGGTATATGTTCTTACAGCCTTTGTCAAGATACCGACACATCAGGGATATATTCATGTCGGTGACGGAATAATATATCTTGCGGCGGCTCTGCTGCCGATGCCCTACGCAATGCTGACGGGTGCTATAGGTGCAGGATTGTCAGATTATCTTTCTGGGTATCCTGTATGGGTGCTGCCCACTGTGATAATAAAGGTGCTTACGGTTATTGCGTTCTCGAAAAACGGAGCAAATATAATCAGCAAGAGAAATATACTTGCCATTTTTCCTGCGGCCGTTCTGTGTGTAGGCGGCTACTATATTTCAGCGGTTATATTATACGGTGATTGGGGAGCAGCGCTTACAGATATTCCGACAAACTGCATACAGGTTGCAGCGAGTACGGCACTGTTTTTATTCCTTGGCTTTTCTCTTGACAGGATCTCGTTCAAGAAGAGATTCCTGCATAAAGAAGCAAAGAATAAGACAGCATAATACATGATAGTAACGGCATATCGCCTCAGATGTATATTTTTGTGAAAATGAGATTTTTTAAAAATAATGCTTGCATTTTACGAAAATATGTGGTATGATATTCAAGTACCTTACAGAAAGGTGATATGCGCCGGTAGCTCAGCCGGATAGAGTGACTGGCTACGAACCAGTAGGTCGGGGGTTCGAGTCCCTCCCGGCGCGTAGAAAGACAGACAGGAAATAATTTTCTTGTCTGTTTTTTTAATTTGTCTGTTATTTTATGCCTGTGTGCCGTTCTCCGGATAGAGAAGAAGGGAGCGGCGGCTCGCC
>CACXGH010000083.1 GCA_902767175.1 uncultured Ruminococcus sp. | reverse complement strand
GGAGCTAAAGCTCCCCGACGTCTGTTGACGGCGTCGCTCGCTCCAATCAAGCGAGCTTGTTGGAGCTTTGCTCCTTGTTTAATACTGCTGCTCTTTACATAAGTGTATTTCTTTATCTTATTTTATCATGAAAAAGCATACTCTGCAACCTAAAGCTAAATAAAGTAATCGACAAACAGCTCAGAGTTTCATTAAATTTTATAAATTCAGCGTTTCATTAAATTTTATAAATACTATTGACAAACTATTCTACATAGTGTAGTATATAGTTGTACTACATTATGTAGAATGATTTGATGATCAATGGCGGGGGTGATTGTATGAATGAATTAAAGCCCGGCTCTTCTGAAGCGAAATTTGCCGATATTATATGGGATAATGAGCCGTTGACTTCAAGCGAGCTTTCGCAAAAGAGTGAAGAATTATTGGGCTGGCAGAAAACGACCTCTTTTACTGTATTGAAGCGTCTTTGCAATAAGGGCATTTTTCAGAATAAAAGAGGAACTGTTACTTCTATTATTTCCCGTGATGAATACATTTCGGCACAAAGTGAACAGTTTGTAGAGCAGACATTCAACGGGTCTCTTCCCGCTTTTTTTGCAGCATTCACAAGCAAGAAAAAGCTGTCAGCAAAGGAAATAGAGGAACTCCGCAGAATGATTGACGAATATGAGGAGGGAGATACATGAGCGGATTGTTTTTTTCGATTCTTAATATGAGCATTTCTGCAGGAATTCTTCTTCTTATAATACTTGTGCTGAGGGCAGCTCTTAAAAAAATGCCGAAAAGGTATATCTGTATTTTGTGGGCAGCTGCAGCGATAAGGCTTGTTATACCGTTTTCATTGCCGCAGTTTATCGGTTTATTCCAGCCCTCAGATGAAATACAGCCTGACACAGTCATCACTGTAACCGATAATAAACAGACAGACATTATCAGGAATAACAATAATATAATACCTGAAAACTACAGCACAGAAAAAACGGATAAGACAACGGCTGAATATATAAGCCGTTCGACAGAAAAAAATACCGCTGTAAAATCGTATCCTCAGAACAGCACCTCTGTTGTTCCCCCTTATGACAACAGTAAAGAGCCTGCTGTAAATACATATATTACCAACCCCGACCCCACTGAGACACAAACGGCTCGTACCGCAGATAAACAGCCATATCTCTCCATTGCTGTCGAAAGCAGCATTGCTGATATCATTGCTGTTATATGGCTGTCAGGTACAGCAATACTTGCAGCATATTCTATTATTTCTTATGTTAAGATATGCCGCAGTGTACGGGGTGCTGTTCATGAGGAAAACAATATATATGTATGCGGCAGTATCAGCACACCTTTTATTATAGGATTTCTCCGTCCTAAGATATATCTTCCTGAGGGACTTCACAGATATGAACGGGAACTGATCTTAGCACATGAACAGGCTCATATAAACCATCTCGATCACCTGAAAAAGCCGCTGGCATTTCTGATTCTTGCCGTTTATTGGTTCGACCCTCTTGTGTGGCTCTCTTATATTCTGTTTTGCAGAGATGTTGAAATAGCCTGTGATGAAAGAGTTCTTGAAGGCGCAGACACGGACAAGAAAAAGCTCTATGCCACAGTTCTTTTGCAGTGCAGTGTATCAAGGGAGCATTTCGCAATATCTCCGACAGCCTTCGGAAAAACAGCCGTCAAAGAAAGAATAGGCTCGGCTTTAAGATACAGACAGCCCTCTGCCCTGCTGACAGCTTTATGTGCAGTACTGATTACAGCAATTACAGCCGCCGCATGTATCAGTGACAGTCCTGTAAGCATTAAAGAGAATGATAACTCATTATCGCATGAAACGGAACATATAAACAGTCTGAAAGAACTGCAGAATGAGATGTATGCAGCAGATCTTTCACCTGAATATCTTATTAAAGGCAGCTATACACAGAATGACAAGGACAGACTTATAATACCGTTGGTCAATAAGCTTTATGATCTGTACAAAACCGAATCCGATTCTGACGAGCTGCTGCAGAAATATGATGATATAGTCAAGGAATACGAAAACGATTATGATAATGTTATTCCCTATTCAAAATCAGTCAGAGATCTGCTTATTCCAGATTCAAAAATACTTAAGAAAAACGATGAAGAAACAGCAAAGCGTCTGATGATAGAGGAATTCAAAAAGAAGACAGACAGGAATCGTACTGCTATTAAAAATGCCTATATTGACTACACTGATGAACAGACAGACCTTATTTCTGTCTTTGAAGCACTTATGAATTCAACTCACGTTAAGTATAGCATTGGCAGTAATTACAGTTATCTTGAAAGCATAATACTTGGTAAGACAGACCCCGACAGACCAAGAATAACACTTATACAGGTGCTTGATATTATCAGACAAAGCTTAGAACAGTCAGAGGACCGTTCACAGTACATTTATAAGCAGCTCTGTCTTTTGCAAAAAGAACCTGACGAGATTTTTTGCGGCAGCGGTGTATATGGGAATATTTTTTTCAAGCTTGCAGGGAAAAATGAATCTCTGGTATTTGATATGAATTACACGGCTTTTTCCATGATTTATTTTACCAAAACAGATGATGACGGCAACAGATATCATGAAGTACTATACGGAAGAGATGCCTCACTTGTAACCGATGTGCTGAATATAATAATACCCGAAGCCAGACCGAAACCGCTTCTAAACTCAGATGACGTAACAAATGAAGACAGCCGACAGGGAAAAAAAGCCGATTATAACATAAGAGCATCTGAGGAAGCTGTCAGTATGCTTAAATATTCCGGGAATTATGCGGATATATTAACCAATATAATTTATTCCCGTTACCCGGGACTGACACAGGAACAGATAGACAAGATTCTGATTTTATATGATCTTGCCATATCCTACAGCGGAAGCTTAGCTTATCAGATAAGCATAGCCGCCGGAGAGACTGACCCGACCGCACCAAAGCTTACACTTGAAGATGTAAAGCGGATAATCAAGGAAGCGCCCGATATGCCGTATAAAAGGACATCAAAAAATTGGCATATTGACCGTGACCGCTATAATATAATGAATAGCATATATGATATACAGTATTATCCTGATTATATAAACGGAAATGTATATGAATATTGGCTTGACGGAAACAGCCGCAATACAAGAACAGAGGAGATAGTTATATCCGAACTTGCATCGACAATCATCTATAACCGCTATGACAAAGAGGGAAACCTGATTTACACCGAAACTCTTTTTGAAGAAGAGCAGTGATATATTATCTTGTACTTATATCAAATAGACCTGAAAACAAGCTTTGGCGCCCCTTCTATCTGATATTAGTATTACATAAAAACAGGAGTATGATTCTGATACTCCTGTTTTTATATTTGCGGTTTTATACCTCGTAATTATTTCACATCTCTTGCCGCACCAATACATCATAACAGCACACATATCTGTCAAAAACACAGTCGGCTGTTCCGTTTTTTTCTATTTTATTCAATTCATTATTGTGTTATAACAAGCGTCGATGTCCCCCGCCTCTAAAGGCGGGGGACATCGACGCTTGTTATATCCGTATATCTGTCAAACGGCGATGAGCTGACGGTCGAAGGACTGCCTGTAGGCTCTGAATACCGTGTAACAGAACAGGCAGGAGATTACATCTCATCTTATTATGTTCAGAACAATGCTGAAGAAGGCAGAATTGCAAACGGAAGAGCCTTCAACACCGAAAAAGAACGCACTCTTTCCACCTCGCTTGAAAGCGTTGACAGCGGTGAGGATATTCTGATAACATTCTATAATACGAAGGATATCAGACAAAGCATAGTTATCAAAAAGGTTGTTGAGAATATATCTGACGACAACAGCGATGTATTCCGCTTTACACTTGACCTTGACGGACTTTCGGAAAACGAGACGGTCAGGACAAGCAGCAAAGGCAGATACAGGGCTGACGCAGCAGGAAGACTTTCTATAGACTTCTATTTGTCTGACGGAGAAAGCACCGAGATATATGACCTGCCTGTCGGCTCACACTATACTGTCACAGAAAGCAGTTCGGACTATATCGATTCTTATGAGATAACCGATACTAATTCCCGTTCAAAGATTTTACAGCCCGCTGACAGCAACAGCGTAACGGATAAAGCACTTTCAACCGCAGAGGAAACTGTAAATGAGGGTGAGCAGGCTGAAATAGTCTTTACAAACAGAAAGATACAGCATGATGTCACACTGACAAAGCTTGTCGATATGACATACGGAAATGAACCTTATTCAAGCTATAAAAACTATCAGTTTGTTTTTACAGCCGTGTTAAGGGGACTTGAGCCTGATACTTCCTATGTTCTGAAATATACAGATATAAACACGACAGGCACACTCATGACCCGCAGCTATACTTCAAATGACAGCGGAGAGGCAGTTATCGAAATAAAGCTTACGCACGGCGGCTCATGCACCTTCAAAAACCTTCCGTTAAATGCTTCATACCGCATTACCGAGCAAGGCTGTCCGAGATATATTTCATCGTTCGGAATAACAGCTAATGGCGGATCTGAAATAACTGCTGTATCGGGACAGAATCAGGAAACGAACACATCTCTTTCAACCTCCTCGGAGACAGTTGACAGCAGCGACCTTGATGTAAAGATAGTATTCACGAACACCTACACTGCATCCGACTATGTTGTCCCTTCTGCAGGTATGCACGACTCACGACCCTTACAGATAATTCTTTGTTTCGGTCTGACTCTTATAGGTGTATTATTCATCTTTGCAAGACGGCGCCTTTTGATAAATGACAAAGAATAGCAGATCCTATCTTTACCCGAAAAACAGCAATGAAAAAAGCGTTCCGTTACGGAGCGCTTTTTCTATACTCTTTTTTGATATTAGTATTATAAATAATAACAATAATTCATATTTATCTCCTTATATTTTCTAACAAAAATCGAAAATATCCGATTGTATTGCGGCGCTGAAACTGTTATAATGTAATTTGTCAGAAAGTGTAAGATAATCCTGCACAAGTAATTTTTTCTTTTACTTGAAAGGAGTGGTCATTATCAAACGCAGGATAATTATTTCGGTATTTACCATTTGTTTGATTTTTATGTGCAGTATTACAGCCTTTGCTGTATCCCCTGTCACACCCAAAACGAACTTCAATTATAAGGGGACTGATATAGCACCCTCAATTGAAACAATTTACAGAAGTGACCATGCCTACTTTAAAGATGAAGCCGAGATCCTTACTTCTGGTACAGAGAAAGATCTGTGGGAAAAGGTTCAGTCTACAGCAGATTATCTGAATATAAATATTGCTGTATTTATCGGAGGAAATTACAGGACTGAAGACGAGACGGTTACCTTTACCGTAAACAGCATTGAGTCAATATTCGGCAAATACTCCGACTCGCTTTTCATCTATCTTGATTTTGAAGGTTATTCACCTGCCTATGACCACATAAGAGTCTTTAATAAGGCAGAGGATATGTTCTCCGAAACCAAAAGGAACAAGATACTTAATGCAATGTATCAGGATCTCCCGAAAAGCACCGAGCCTATATATGAGGACGCAGTAAGCAAGGGTATTTCCAAAGGACTTGATGAGGTGAAAAGTCAGGGATATGTGAATTCTATAGCAACCTCTCAGCCCTATAACGAAAACAACACAACAACACCGCCCCCGCCTCAGCATACAGGACGCAGTGACACAGGGTCGGAGATCGAAAACTTTTTCAGAAATATTCCTACCTCCGTTATAATCGGAGCAATTGTCGTAATCGTTGTTCTTATCATACTTTCATCTATTGTAAAGTCGATCAGACGCCGTCTCGGAAGCGGATTTGGCAATACCTACAATAACAGCAGCTATTACAACAATAATGATAATTATTACGGACGCCGCAGCGGTTTTTACAGCGGCAGCCATTATAACAGAAGGCCTCCAAGACACAGACCTCCAAGGGATTACGGCCCTCCAAGGAACAGCAGACCCTCGCACAATTCTCCCTCATCTCCCCCAAGATCGTCAAATAATAACTCATCACACAACTCAGGAAGCGGACATTACAGGTAACTTGCGCTGACTATTAGTAGAATAAACAGAAGCGAAACACTCCTAAGAGGTTTCATGTAAATTAAAACCCGAAATTCAAGTAAATTGGATTTCGGGTTTTCCTGTACTCTGATATATTTATTTTATACTAATATCAGATAGAAGGGGCGCCAAAGCTTGTCGTCAGGTCAATTCGATATTAGTATTATAAATATGCGGCAGAACTATTTAGCAGCAACGATCGTCAGCATAACAAGATCATTTTCTCCGGTATTGATTATCGTATGCTCAGAGCCTTTGGGACAGATATGCATAACACCGGGTTTAAGTGTTTCTTCAATACCGTCACAGTATGCCTTGCCCGTTCCGCTGAGTATATAGTTCAGATCATCACCTGAGTTCTGTGTATGCAGACCGATTTTTCCGCCCGGATGGATAGTTGTCGGTATAATACGATAATTATCATCGTTAAACAAGGAGCAAAGTATAACTATTGTGAATAAAACTGCATATTTAATCTTTTGCAGAATGACAGTCGGTTTTTCCGGAATAGACAGCTGTTTACTGCGCCTGAATATCTTTTTCTGAATAAAGCCCGAAACAGAATAAACCGCATCACCAAGTGTTCCGAAGGCACAGACAAAACCGCAGAAAAATCTGCCGAATATTATTGTAAATCCGACAAGTCCTATAAGTACCCACATAGAATCAATATTTAACGGCTCACCTGCACCGATCGCTGTAAAAATCAGCTTGACAGCTAAAAAACCCGAAGCAAATGCGGCAGGCATCGTGATAAAGAATACTGTTCTTATTATTATTTCTGCAGCGAGCAGTGCTGCAGACTGTTTTTTCTTGTTCACTTTTTCACCGCCTTTTCAAGTGCTGCATTAATAGCTTCAAGCAGTCCTTCGGAACTGAATGTTGAGCCTGTCACCGCATCAACATCGGGATCGTTTTCCTCTATGATTTTATCTTTCAGCCCCAATGCAAGCTTGAAATATTCCTCGTCCTCGCCCGAATGCTCATACACATCTATTGTATATATCTCGCCGTCCTTAACGGTGACCCTGACTTTTATATCACCGCCGTAGCCGTATCCTGCTCCTTCGTAAATACCGTCCCTGTATTTTGCGGCGGCAAGTCTTGTCTGTTCGTCCGCAAGTGCTTTTGCCTCTTCCCTTGCCCGTTTTTCTGCAGCCTTTATCTGTGCTTTAACGGCAGCATTTTGTCCGGCTCTTGCGGCTGCTGCTGTCTGATAAACAGTAAGCGTACACAGAATAAGAACAAGTGAAATAAGCTTTATTAAACAAGGAGCAAAGCTCCAACAAGCTCGCTTGATTGGAGCGAGCGACGCTGTCAACAGACGTCGGGGAGCTTTAGCTCCTGCGGGCGTCGGTGGGGGATTTTAACCCGCCACCGACGGACGTATGGCACCCGCCGCCT
>CACXGH010000082.1 GCA_902767175.1 uncultured Ruminococcus sp. | reverse complement strand
TTAGCTCGTTGATACTGTGCAGGTTGCTGTACTTGAGCGAGAAGCCCCCGCCTCTAAGCGATAGCGTAGGCGGTGGGAGTATGTCACTCATATATGAAAGGAATGAAAAATATGAATAACCCTAATTCTTATCAGCAGCCTCAGCAGGTTTCTCCGCAGCAGCCGGTGCCGCAGTATCCGCAGCAGCCTCAGATGCCGTATGCTTATCCGCAGCCCGTAAAGCCTAAGTTTTTTGACAGGGAAATGGTGTCTATACTTGCTTGTGCCCTCAGTGCGTCGGGCTTCGGTCTTTCGATCGTTGCGGGAATTATAGCAGGCAATGCAACCTATATTTTCGGCCTTATCACGGTTATAGTTTCCTTTGTTTTCTCGGTAGCAGGCTTTATCATGTCTCTTGTGCTCGGCAACCATAACGTCAAGGCAGGACAGCCGAGAGGTACCTTCAATTCATGGGGGCTTATCTTTGGTGCGGCAGGAATTCTCATGTTCATATTCCTTATCTTCTTCTCAAGCTGCATGACTTGCTACTATAGCAAGCGCGGCGGCATTCAGTGGTAATTGACTGAAAATGTAATACAGATGACCGTTGAAGCCATTGCTTCAGCGGTCATTTTCCTTTTTGCAGGTTTTTCATCAATATTTGTAAAGATTTGTAAAATTTCATGCTGATGATAAAAATAAATATGGACTTTCAAGATGATTTGATGTATAATAACTGTATGTGCAAAAATATTTACCTGAAGGGATGAAATTTTTTATGAAGAATATATTAAAAACAGCAGGCGCTGCTGTTTGTGCAGCTGCTTTGATGTGCAGTGTCGGCTGTACAGGTAATACAAAGTGGAGCTTTAAAACACAGAACCATGAGCTTACAAACGGTCAGTGGATATACTACACCTTTGACGGACTTAATTCGGCTATAGAAAAGCTCCATGAAGCCGATGAGAATGCTTCTATGGAAAATATTGACTGGAACACACAGAAGATAGATGAAACAGACGCAAAGGATTGGATATATGCCGAGGCAAAGAGCAAGGCCAAGCGTTATCTGATGCTTGAGGAGCTTGCCGACAAATACGGTGCAGAGGTAGATAACGGTGTATATGTAATGGCTAAGAGCCAATATTCATATTTCTATCAGAATTTCTACAAGAATATCTTTGAGCAGCTCGGTATTTCTGAGGACAGCTACTGCAAGGCTGCCGCTATGCCCGACCTGCTTGCAGATGAGATATTCACTAAGATATACGGCAAGGGCGGAGAAAAGGAAGTATCCGACGCTGACACAAAGACCTTCTTTATTGACAATTATGCTGCGTTCTATTATGTTTCCTGTGATCTCAAGACTACCGATGACACAGGAGCATCAACGGACATCAGCGCAGACCAGCTTGAGACATACAGGGCTAATTTCAGAAAGTATGCATTAATGCTCAACGATCAGTCAAAAACACCAGAAGATGTTACAGCTCAGTATCTTATCGACTTTGATACAACCACGGCTCCCACAACTGACGATGCTAAGCATAAGGACGATATGGGCGATACAGAACTTGACAAAGCTATCCTCGAATGCACTGAGGGCAAGGCAGTTACCAAGGAAATGGACGATAAGCTTTATCTTATCTACAGATATGATATAAAGACAAAGGCTGAGTCTATAAAGGGTGCAGATGACGAGACCAATGAAGAAACAGGCTTTATTGCCAAGGAGGATATCGTCAAGAAGATGAAGTCCGATGAATTCAATGATTTCCTTGATGAACAGCAGGGCAAGCTTGAATATGAAAGAAATGACGCCTGCATTCATAAGTATGATGTTTCAAGACTGATAGATATTATCAATAAACAGTGATCCGCCGCCCTCACCTGAATGGTGAGGGCATTTTTATGGTTTCTTGCGAAATCATGACAGAAGCAATAAAAAGTTGAAGGGCTGTCTCGCCTGTCGGCTCGGTCATTTCTTCTGCTGCGCAGAGGTCTTCACCGGAGACCCGCACCTCTCCGAATCTCCCGCAAGGGACTCTGTCCCTTGACCCTGCAAGCCTCCCCGAAGGCTTGAACGAAACTTTTAACTTTATGTTCATATATTTTTACTTGTCAAAAACCTCAAAGGCTCAGTAATGAGAGTTCTCACAAGTTTTGTGCTGTGCTTGACAGGATAGAGGGAAGGGAGTAAAATAAAGAGTATACCATAATGCCGAGAAGTATAACAAACGTCGATGTCCCCGAGTCTCGCCTTCCGGCTCGGTCGGTGCTTCTGCCTTCGGCAGAGGTGTCCGCCGGACACCCGCACCCTTTATAGGCGGCGGGGGACATATGTACGTCGTCGCTCGCTCCAATCAAGCGAGCTTGTTGGAGCTTAGCTCCTTGTTTAAAAGAGTGAGAAAAAGGCATTAACGGTTTGAAGCAAAGGACCATTGGGGGAGAAAACCGATGAGTAAATATTTGAGAAGAACATGGGCAGAGGTAGATATCGATGCCGTGAAGCATAATTTTGATGAGATCAGAAAGGCAGCAGACCCGAAGGCAGACATAATGTGCGTAATAAAGGCTGATGCATACGGACACGGAGCTGTATTTCTCGGTAAGCTGTATGAAAAAATGGGTGCGTCCCGTTTTGCAGTATCCAATATAGAGGAAGCAATGCAGCTAAGGGAAAACGGCATAAGCCTGCCTGTGCTGATACTTGGATTTACACCGGCAAGTATGGCGAAGGAACTTGCGGAGAATAATATAAGTCAGGCTGTCTTTTCGGAGGAATATGCAAAGGAATTATCCGATGAGGCTGTTAAACAGGGTGTAAAGGTGAAGATACACATTAAGCTCGATACAGGTATGAGCCGTATCGGATTTATGTATCAGAATACAGAGCGTGACGGTGATTCAATACATCAGATAGAGAGAGCCTGCAGACTGCCCTCGCTTATAAGTGAAGGTATATTTACACATTTTGCAGTATCCGATGAAGCAGATGAGGGCAAGGAGGCAACCGAACATCAGCTGAAATGCTTCTCCGATGCCGTTAATAAGCTTAAAAATGACGGCTGCTGCTTTGATGTCGTACACTGCTCGAACAGCGGTGCAATAATTGATTATAAAAAGGCGCATTTTGATTGTGTAAGGGCTGGAATAATACTGTACGGACTGTCCCCTTCTTCAAAGCTTGCAAAGCGTCTTGACCTGAGACCCGTTATGCAGATAAAGAGCGTTATCGCTCAGGTAAAGACTGTAGAAAAGGATACGCCCGTAAGCTACGGAGGTACATTTGTTACAAAGACGCCGACAAAGATAGCTACCGTTCCGATAGGCTATGCGGACGGATATACAAGAAGTCTCGGCAACAGGGCATATATGACCGTAAAGGGAAGGAAGGCACCTGTTATCGGCAGGGTATGTATGGATCAGCTTATGCTTGACGTAAGTGATATAGACGATGTACGTTCGGGTGACGAGGTGCTTGTTGTAGGTGACGGCAGCGACGGCAGCTTTTCGTTTGATGATATGGCTGCTATGACAGGAACAATTAACTATGAGCTTGTTTGTCTTGTAGGAAAGAGAGTTCCGAGAGTATATATCCATCATGGAAAGAATGTCGGCATTATGGACAGCATAAGACCTGTGAATGAAAACTGATACTGTCTGGATATGCTGTTATTATACTCACATTCGGTGCTGTAAAGAATAATAGTGTGACAGACTATATTAAGGGAGGAACAGCGGCTCATGAAGCTTTTAGTTATAGACGGAAACAGTATTCTTAACCGTGCCTTCTACGGAATAAAACCGCTCACTACCAAAGACGGACAGTATACCAATGCGATTTACGGATTTATGACAACGCTGATAAAGCTGAGAACTGAATGCGATCCTGACCATGTCGCAATAGCCTTCGACCTTAAAGCGCCTACATTCAGGCATAAGGCATATTCGGGTTATAAAGCGAACAGAAAGGGAATGCCTGCAGAACTTGCGTCTCAGCTTGAACCGCTCAAGGAGCTTCTGACATTATTGGGCTATAAAATAGTCACCTGTGAGGGCTTTGAGGCTGACGATATTCTCGGCACTTTAGCGGACACTTGTACAAAACAGGGCTGTGAATGCGTCATAGCTACAGGAGACCGTGACAGTCTGCAGCTGGTATCTGATGATGTCAGCGTCAGGATAGCTTCAACAAAATTCGGAAAGCCCGAGGTAACGCTTTACGATGTTGAAAAGATAAAAGAAGTGTACGGTGTCTTGCCTAAGCAGCTTATTGATATAAAGGCTATACAGGGAGATACATCGGACTGTATCCCCGGGGTAGCAGGAATAGGGCCTAAGGGTGCAGGTGAACTTATAGCTAAATACGTCAGCCTTGACGGGGTGTATGAGAATATTAATTCGCCCGATATAAAGCAGGGTATGAGGAAGAAATTAGAGGACGGCAGGGACAGTGCATATCTGAGCCTTATGCTCGGAACTATCCGCACAGATGCGCCTATTGATACAAAGATCGAAAGCTATGCCATTGCAAAAGGGGACAGGGCAGCTGCTGCCCGTTTTATGGCAAGGCTTGAGCTGTTCTCACTTATTAAAAAGCTCGGACTTGATGAACAGGTAACTGAAATTCAGTCTGACAGTACAGAAGAAAAAGCGGAGACCAAGGAACTTGTTTTTTGCGGAAGCACTGCTCTTGACAGTCTTTATGAAAATCTCAGGAATAAGACCGTAGATATGCTTGCGGAGACAGACGAACAGGGAATAGCCTCGCTGGAGCTTTGTGCAGATGATAAAATATATACGGCAGACAGGTTTACTGAGGGCTTTGAAGAATTTACAGACAGGCTGCTTTCAGATGAGACCATAAAGAAGCGTACAGACTCATCAAAGCCTGTATTTGCCGCAGCAATCAAAAACGGAATCGAATGCAGGTCTATAGTATTTGATACAAGTCTTGCGGGTTATCTGCTCAATCCGAATTCCTCGGATTATTCTATGGAAAGGCTTGTTCAGGAATATGAAGCTGTTCCGCTTAAATGTGAGAAGGAAAACGGTTTGTGTCTGCTTGTTCCGCTGTGTGATAAGCTGAAAAAACTTATAGACGGCAACGGACAGACAAAGCTGCTCGAGGAAGTAGAGCTTCCGCTTGCAAGAGTGCTTGCCGATATGGAGGACGCAGGCTTTGAGGTGGACAGACAGAGCATAGCTGTATACGGAAAGACACTGCAAAAGGATATAGACAGACTGCAGGAGCAGATATATGAAAGCGCAGGACAGGAGTTCAATATAAACTCCCCTAAGCAGCTTGCAGCGGTGCTGTTTGAGAGTCTGGGACTTCCTGCAAAGAAAAAGACAAAGAGCGGTTATTCTACCAATGCCGATGTTCTTGAGGAGCTGAGGGATTATCACCCTATCATAGATATGATACTTGAATACAGAGCGCTTGCTAAGCTGAAATCGACCTATTGTGACGGTCTGCTGAAAGTCATAGCTCCTGACGGAAGGATACATTCAAGCTTTAATCAGACAGAGACAAGAACGGGAAGAATAAGCTCAACAGAACCTAATCTGCAGAATATTCCCGTAAGGACCGAAAGAGGACGTGAACTGAGACGCTTCTTTACTGCAAGGGAAGGCTGTGTGCTTGTAGATGCCGACTACTCACAGATAGAGCTGAGAGTTCTTGCACATATTGCAAATGACAGTAATATGCTTGAGGCATTCAGAAGCGGACAGGACGTACACTCATCGACAGCTGCAAAGGTGTTCGGTATTCCGCAGAACATGGTGACACCGCTGCTAAGAAGCCGTGCGAAGGCTGTAAACTTCGGTATAGTATACGGTATAGGCGCATTTTCTCTGTCAAAGGATATAGGAGTCAGTGTAAAAGAGGCTGACAGCTATATTAAAAGCTATCTTTCACTGTATTCGGGAATTGACAGGTATATGAAGGATATAGTCGAAAAAGCCAAGCAGGACGGTTATGTTACTACTATGTTCGGCAGAAGAAGATATCTGCCAGAGCTGTCGTCATCTAACCGCAATTTGCGTAATTTCGGTGAAAGAGTAGCAAGAAATATGCCGATTCAGGGTACAGCGGCGGATATTATAAAAATTGCTATGATAAAGGTATATGGCAGACTTAAAAGAGAGAATATGCGTTCGAGACTCATTCTGCAGGTACACGATGAGCTGATAGTAGAAGCTCCTGAGAATGAGGCCGACAAGGCAGCGAAGCTGCTCAGCGAGGAAATGGAGAATGCCGTATCCCTGTCGCTTACACTTACTGCAGATGCAGGAATAGGAAAGACGTGGTATGATGCAAAGGGATAGGAGCATAACAAGGACTGCATAATTGATGATTATATCAGACAGGAGAGATGTTCATGCTTCATGTATTATTTATATGTACGGGAAACACCTGCCGAAGTCCTATGGCTATGGCTATTTATGAGGTGAAGTCAAGAGAATATGGTATAAGCAGCATATTCAGCAGTGCAGCGCTCGGGTTTGTCAATGAATCGGGTGTTTCAAAGAATGCGGAGCTTGTCTGTAATGAGATAGGAATAGATATCAGCCATCATAAGCCAAGACCGCTGCGAGAAAGAGACATTAATATAACCAATATCTATGTGGTTATGACACAGCAGCACGCTGAAACTCTTATGCTTGTCGGTGTTCCGAAGGAAAAAATATATATACTCGGCGGAGGAGTTCCGGACCCGTACGGCTCTGATATCGCAACTTACAGAAAATGCAGGATATTCATTGAGGAGTCGATAGATGAGCTTTGCAGGATAATAAAGAAAAAGATAGATAACGGTACTTTAAGGGTGAATGACAATGATTAATATGATAATTGCCCGTATGGAAAGAGAGCATATACCCGAAATAGTAAAGCTTGAAGAGTTGTGCTTCTCTACTCCTTGGACCTATGAGAACTTAGAGGAGGAGCTTGATAATAAAACGGCATACTTCTTTGTTGCTCTTGAGGGCGAAAAGGTGATTGGCTATATCGGAGTCAATGTCATTGAGGACAGTTGTTTTATCAACAATATAGCTGTGTATCCGGAATACAGACGGCAGGGAGTGGGAAAGGCGCTTATTAAAATAGCGTCCCTGACTGCCGATGCAATGGGAACGGATTTTATTTCTCTTGAAGTGAGAGAGTCTAATTATCCTGCAATAGCTATGTATAAATCGCTGGGCTTTGAGGAAATGGGAATGAGGAGAGATTTCTACCGCCGTCCCCGTGAAAATGCCCTTATTATGACAAAGATTTTTTCAAAGAAGGATTGATGCCGCAAATGAAGATACTTTCAATAGAAAGCTCATGTGATGAAACTGCTGCTGCAGTTGTTGAGGACGGAAGAATTGTACTTTCCTCGGTCGTTGCTTCTCAGGTAGAGGAACATAAGCTGTACGGAGGAGTTGTACCTGAAATAGCCTCAAGACGGCATTGTGAGGCGATAAACGGAGTTGTCGGAAAGGCGCTTGAAGATGCAGGTCTTGGCTTCGGGGATATTGATGCTATTGCCGTTACATACGCTCCGGGACTTATAGGAGCACTGCTTGTCGGGGTGAATTTTGCAAAGGGACTTTCAATGTCGGCAGGACTGCCGCTTATTCCTGTTCATCACCTGCGCTCACATATTGCATCTAATTATATAGCTCATCCAGAGCTTGAGCCGCCGTTTCTGTGTCTTGTTGTATCAGGAGGACACAGCCATATTGTTGAGGTGAAGGACTATACCGAGATGAAGGTCATAGGAAAAACCCGTGACGATGCGGCAGGGGAGGCATTTGATAAGGCAGCCCGTACTATGGGAATGCCGTATCCGGGAGGGATACATCTTGATAAGATCGCCGAAGAAGGCGACCCGAATGCGTTCGCACTCCCACATCCGAAGGTCGAAGGCTCACCGTATGATATGAGCTTTTCCGGACTTAAAACGGCTATAATAAATCTCATTCACAATGCGTCACAAAAGGGTGAAACGCTGCCCGTAAAAGATCTGTCGGCATCATTCAGAAAGGCTGTTACAGACAGTCTGACGGAGAAATTCATAAGTGCCGCTGAGGCTTTAAGCTATAAAAAGCTTGTGCTTGCAGGCGGTGTTTCTGCCAATTCGCTTTTGCGCAGAAGAGTGAGTGAAGAATGTCAGAAAAGGGGCTGGAGCTGTTATTATCCGCCGCTCCACCTTTGCGGAGACAACGGTGCAATGGTAGGCGCACAGGGATATTATGAGTATCTTGCAGGCAATACTGCGGATACCTCTCTCAATGCCCGTGCGACAATGAGCATTGAGTAATATAAAAGAAAAACAGAGTACAATCCCCTTCAAAAAGAGATTGTACTCTGTTTTTAATGTCTGAAAAAGTATACGAAATGATCGTTTATGCTGTAAAGTTCAGTTCCACGCCCGAACGGTTGATAGCGCTGAGTATGCCTCTTACCGAAGCCTTGAAAATGCCGTGTGATATGCCAACACCGAAAATCTTTCTTCCGTCGGGAGTCCTGAGCTGAATATAGGAAATTGCCTTTGAATCAGAGCCGTGTGAAATGGAATCCTCACTGTATGACAGGAAGTCAAAGCCTGTAACGCCTATTGTCTTAAGTGCCTTGAAGAATGCGTCAATAGGTCCGTTGCCTTCACCTGATATTTCTACATCTCTGTTTTCCTTTACAAGATGAACTGTTCCTGTAAATACTGCTCTTTCGTGGTCATAGTTTGTTATTATATGCTTTACCAGCCACAGCTTTTGCTCAATGTCAATATAGCTTCTGTTGAATACGTCCATAAGCTCCTGAGGAGAAAGCTCTCTGCCGAGTCTGTCGCACTCTGCCTTGACAAGTGCGCCGAATTCGGGGTGCATTGCCTTGGGCAGGTCGTAGCCGAATACGTTCTGCATAATGAATGCGGCTCCGCCCTTGCCCGACTGTGAGTTTATGCGGATAATAGGTTCATACTGTCTGCCGACATCGGCAGGGTCTATCGGCAGGTATGGAATCTCCCACTTGTCGCTGTTATGCTCCTTTGCATAGGTGATACCCTTGTTGATAGCGTCCTGATGTGAGCCTGAGAATGCAGTGAATACAAGGTCTCCGACATAGGGCTGTCTTTCGCCTATCTTCATGTTCGTGCATCTCTCAAATATCTCACGGTACTTGGGAAGGTTGCTGAAGTCAAGTTCAGGATCAACACCCTGAGTATACATATTAAGACCGACAGTGACAATGTCAAGGTTTCCTGTGCGTTCACCGTTGCCAAAGAGTGTGCCTTCAATTCTGTCTGCACCTGCAAGAAGTGCAAGCTCTGCACAGGCAACACCCGTTCCTCTGTCATTATGCGGATGCAGGCTGATTATTGCCGACTCTCTGTTTCTGAGGTGCTTTATGAAATATTCTATCTGGTCTGCATAAGTGTTGGGGGTACACATCTCGACAGTATTGGGAAGGTTGAGTATTATCGGGTTTTCCGGAGTAGGCTCGAAAACGTCCATAACAGCCTGACAGATACGAACGGAATTATCGACCTCTGTACCTGAGAAGCTCTCTGGTGAATACTCTATACGGAAATTGGTATCTCCGTCATAGTCATCAATAAGCTGCTTTATGAGTTTAGCGCCCTCTACGGCAATGTCTATTATGCCTTCCATATCCTTATGGAAAACGACCTTGCGCTGTAAGGTTGAGGTTGAATTATAGAAATGCACAATAACATTTTTGGCACCCTTGACAGCCTCAAAGGTTTTTCTGATGAGGTGTTCTCTTGCCTGAACAAGCACCTGAATTGTTACATCATCGGGAATATGACCGCCCTCTATAAGCTCACGGCATATCTCATATTCAGTCTCGGAAGCAGAAGGGAAACCTATTTCTATCTCCTTGAAGCCCATTTCACAGAGTGCGTGGAAGAACTCTAACTTCTGCTCAAGATTCATCGGATCAACGAGAGCCTGATTACCGTCACGAAGGTCTACCGAACACCATACGGGCGCTTTTGTAATAGTCTTATCGGGCCATTCTCTGTTTTTCATTTTGATCTGCTGAAAGGGGACATATTTTTTATATCCTTTTTCCATTGTAATTACCTCCTTGAAATTCAATCAAAAAGCCCGTCCCGTCATATAATATGACATGGGACGGGCATAATGCTCGCGGTACCACCCAATTTCAGATGCAGTGCATCTCTCAGCAAGCCTCAGACAAGGCTCCGGTATATAACGGTACCTGCCGTTCTGCCTTAAATATCAGACAGAAAGCTCCGGAATGAGCTATACATACGAATTCTGTCACCGTCTTACACCAACCGCCGGTTCTCTTTGCACAGAAGAACGCATCTTGTTTCCTTCACAGCTTTTAGTTTATTGATTTACTTATATCATTATACAATGGTTATCGTGTTTTTGTCAAGTAATTTAATATTTTTTGCACAGCAGTCGGTGCGTGACCGGCGGAGTGCTTCCGCTGTCAATTCGCGGCGGAGTGCCTCCGCTGTCGATTCGCGGCGACGCTCGTTACACTCGCTCTGTCATACCAACCAAACATTCAGTGTCCGCGGTTATCCGCCCAACACGCCCCTCACGGTGCGCTTATGGGCGGGTTTATTGTATTAACGAACTCCCGGTGCGGTCAATTAACTGCCGATTTACATTTCTGACAGCGTGAATCGGGCGCGGCGGAGTGCTTCCGCTGTCGGGTTCCGCTTTCATTCTCATTCGCTCACTCTGTCATCGTCAGCTTGCCGTTCGCCGTACACCGCTTAAGGGAGGATCTGCTTAAAATGTAAGCTTGTTTGAAAACTGAATTCTGTGTGACTATTTGTTATCGTTTCCTTAATCTGCAAGCTCTCTTTTGGGAAGTGCCTTAATAATATATACGGTATAAGCTGCTGCAATGGCAATGCTTATAGCTGCAGAGATGATGTGTGCTGTCTCTGCACTGTCAACCGCATCTATAAGATATTTTGAGTTTGTAATGGCTGTCATAGAGTTATTAAGAGCATGGAAAACAATGCAGGCTATCAAGCTGCCTGTGCGTATAAAGATGAATACAAGCATGAAGCCGACTGAAACTGCAAAAACGATCTGTATAACAAGCGTCGATGTCCCCCGAGTCTCGCCTGCCGGCTCGGTCGGTGCTTCTGCCTTCGGCAGAGGTGTCCACCGGACAC
>CACXGH010000081.1 GCA_902767175.1 uncultured Ruminococcus sp. | reverse complement strand
TGTCCGGTGGACACCTCTGCCGAAGGCAGAAGCACCGACCGAGCCGGCAGGCGAGACTCGGGGGACATCGACGCTTGTTATAATTAAAGCAGTATAAACAAGGGGTGACTGACCATGAAAAAGTCGATAGCTTTAACAGTTTTTTTTGCTGCGGCAGCAATTTCATTCTGTGCCTGCGGCAATAACAGCGGCAATACGCAGGAAAGCAGTGAATTCAGCTTTTCGGGAAAAGCAAGCGTACCTGCCGTATCATTTGAAAAGCAGGCGAGCAGTGAGCCTTCACAGAATGAAAAATCAGAGTTATCACAGCAGAGTGAGAAATCAGCCGAGGAACAAAGCAGCAGAACTGCGGCTGAGCTGCCCGACGGAGTAATAAGGACATCTAAAGGAAAGCTAAAATTCACTACAAGCGTTTTATCGCTGTCTGTCACCTTTTCCGATGAATTCTGTATCAGAAATAATGACTATAACCCGAAATACGGGATCTACCTTCAAAATACTGAAGGAACAGCAACGCTGCTGCTCGAATCTGTAGAGGACAAAACGCTGTCCTACCGCAATATGACTGCTTATCTCCGTGAACAATATCCCGAAGCAAGAGTATATGCCACTGACAACAAGGAAATAGTCTGCAAGATGAATTCAATGGATCAGAGCGGCAACAAGATATGCATTATGCAGAAGCTAAGGGTGAGAACAGGCGGCTATAACTGTGCTGTGATATGCTGCCGTACAGATGATAAAGCAAAATACGAAGCTGTTCTCAACGACATAACATATCTCTAAAAGATAAAAACTGCACGGTTTCCTCTTGTGAGAAGCCGTACAGTTTTTTATTTTTTCAGCTTTTTTAGGAAGTTTATAAAATAATCGGGCAATTCCGAAGAGAACGTAAGGATCTCACCCGTTTTGGGATGAACAAACGAAATATAATACGCATGGAGACACTGTCCGCCAAGAGAAGCAAGATACTTCTTTCCTCCATAAACAGGATCACCTGCTACGGGATGTCCGATATGAGCCATGTGTACACGAATCTGATGTGTCCTTCCCGTTTCAAGTGTAAGCTCTACATGAGTATAACCCGTATAACGTTCGATCACTTTGTAATGAGTTACTGCCTCTCTTGAGTTTTTCAGCGTGACAGTCATTTTCTTTCTGTCAGTCGGGTGTCTGCCTATGGGAGCGTTTATCGTTCCGCTGTCGTCCTTCAGACTGCCGACTACTACCGCCTGATATTTTCTCGTGAAGCTGTGCTCTTTTATCTGCTCTGCAAGCAGTCTGTGCGAAAAATCATTTTTTGCAACTATCAGCAGTCCGCTTGTGTCTTTATCTATACGGTGAACTATACCCGGTCTCAATACACCGTTTATTCCCGAAAGAGATTCTCCGCAGTGAAACAGCAGTGCATTTACAAGCGTACCGTCAGGGTTGCCTGCCGCAGGATGAACTACCATGCCTCTCGGTTTATTGACAACAAGCAGGTCGTCATCTTCGTATACAATATCAAGCGGAATATTTTCGGGCTTTGCATCGGGAAGAACAGGCTCAGGAAGTGCTATCACTATCCTGTCACCTTCTTTCAGTCTGAGGTTTTTATTAGGCACAATGCCGTTTACAGTTACGTTTTCTTCCTCTATCAGCTTTACGGCTCCCGAACGTGTAAGCTCCTCATCGGCTTCGGAAATAAATTTATCAATACGAAATCCCTGCTGTTCCTCACCGACAATGTATTCCTTAGTCTCCATTACTGTCAACCTCAGCTTTGTCCTGCATTTCTTCCTCTTTACCGGCAAAAGGCTTTTCTTCCTGCTCCGATTTGCTTTCGTTTTCCTCAGCACTCTCTTCTGTCTGTTCAGAGGTTTTCTCAGCCGTACTTCCTTCTGCAGGAGCTTTCTGTTTTTTTTCCTTGTCTCCGCCCTGTATAAGAAGCACTGCAACAAAGAGAACTGCCCCGATAGTTATACAGTAATCGGCAAAGTTACAAACAGGCGGAAAGAAAGAAAGCGACAGGTAATCCACAACAAAGCCACGGAACAATCTGTCAATGAGGTTTCCTATACCTCCGCCTATCATAAGAGCCGCAGAGACAAAAAACAGCTTTCCCGTAAGCTTTTCTGACAAAATAAGCCATATAAAAACACCTATAAGCAGGAAGGTTATCACGGCAAATATCCATATATGATTCTGGAACATACCGAAGGCTACACCACGATTTTCCACATACACAAGGGACAGCAGATTATCTATGACCGTAACCGCCCCTGAATGAGCTAAATTTTCCACAATAAAATACTTTATCAATTGATCCAGCGCAGCGATCACTGCTGCCGCAGTTAAAACTATCGTCAATACCATAAGCTTTTCACCTACAAAAATCAATTTTACCCGAGAGGTTTCTTCGGGCGGAACCTTCATAAAAACTAATACCTGTTTTCAAAAAAGCAAAAAGCCGATGAAGGTCATAGCTGTAACTTTCATCGGCTGTTTTCATATAAATCAGCTTAAAGCAGCCATAATTATACGAATATTCCGCCTTTATGGGAAATTATCACGAATTAATGACAGAAGCGCAGCGTGCGCAGAGCGTCTTATGAACGGCATCCTGTCCGACTGTGCTGCTGTAGACCCAACAGCGCTCACACTTTTCACCCTCAGCATGAGCTACCTCTACCTTAAGGTCACCTTCGCCCTCGTTTACGATCTCTACATCGGATACGATGAAGGACGTTGCAAGCTCTTTTTCAGCTTCCTTGAGGAAGTCATACTGCTTGCCTGCTGCCTTAAGAGTAACCTTAGCCTCAAGTGAAGAACGGATAGTCTTTGCCTTTACCTCAACCTCTATAGCCTTCTTTACTTCGTCTCTTGTCTCATGGATCTTATCCCACATAGCTACGAAGTTATCATCAAGCTTGACACCTGTGAGTGAAGGCATATCGTTAAAGAGAACATTAGAAGCATCAGCATTCTTGTCATGCGGCATGAACTTCCATATCTCATCTGATGTATAAGCAAGGATAGGAGCTATCATTCTTGCCATAGCATCAAGAATTATATAGATCGTTGTCTGAGCTGCTCTTCTGAGTGTACCGTCCTTCTTCTCTGTATAGAGTCTGTCCTTAAGAACGTCAAAGTAGAAGTTAGACATATCAACTACGCAGAAGTTATGAATAGCCTGATATACCTGATGGAAATCAAACTTATCATAACCGTCACGAACCTTGACATTGAGTGCGTCAAGCTTTGAGAGCGCCCACTTGTCAATGGAGAGAAGCTCGTCCATTCCAACACTGTCTTTATCCGGATCGAAGTCACTGATATTGCCGAGAATATATCTTGCGGTATTTCTTATCTTTCTGTAAGCCTCTGAAAGCTGCTTGAGAATATCGTTAGAGATACGGACATCGGAATGATAGTCACTCGAAGCCACCCACAGTCTGAGAATATCCGCACCATACTGGTCAATAATAGCCTGAGGGCTGAGTCCGTTGCCCTGTGACTTGGACATCTTTTTGCCTTCCATGTCTATTACCCAGCCGTGAGTAACGGCAGCCTTATATGGAGCCTGTCCTCTTGTTGCAATAGCTGTAAGAAGTGATGACTGGAACCAGCCTCTGTATTGATCCGCACCTTCAAGGTAAAGGTCAGCAGGCCATCTGAGGTAAGGTCTCTCCTCGCATACTGCGGCATGAGAAACACCTGAATCAAACCATACGTCCATGATGTCCTTTTCCTTCTCAAATTCCCTGCATCCGCACTTGGGGCAGGCAATATCAGAAGGCATTATATCCTTAGCGTCCTTAGCATACCATGAGTCAGAGCCTTCCTTAGCAAAGAGGTCTGCTACTGCGTCCATAGCCTTTTTGTCAATAATAGGCTCACCGCAGTCTTTGCAGAAGAAGATCGGGATAGGAACGCCCCATTTTCTCTGACGGGAGATACACCAATCCTTTCTCTCCCTGACCATTGAGGTGATCCTGTCCTCACCCCAGCCGGGTATCCATTTGATCCCCTTGATAGCCTCAACTGCCTCGTCCTTAAAGTCATCTACAGAGCAGAACCACTGTTTTGTAGCACGGAAGAGAACGGGCTTTTTACATCTCCAGCAATGGGGATACTGGTGGATTATCTTTTTAAGTGCAAAGAGCGCATTTGTCTTTTCAAGATACTCAGCAATAGGCTTGTTTGCTTCCTCTGTAAGAAGTCCTGCAAACATACCTGCTTCTTCGGTAAGTCTGCCATGTGCATCAACAGGCACTACCATAGGAAGCTCCTTATAATTTCTGCATACCTCATAGTCGTCAACACCGTGACCGGGAGCTGTATGAACACAGCCTGTACCGCTTTCAAGCGTTACATGATTGCCGACAATAACAAGAGATGTACGGTCGATAAACGGGTGTGCAGTTTTCATATACTCAAGCTCTGCACCCTTTATTGTGCCGATAACCTCATAGTTTTCAATACCTGCTGCCTCCATAGCGGCAACATAAAGCTCCTCTGCCATTACATAATACTCACTGCCGCTCTTGATAACGCTGTAGTTATATCTCGGGCCTACACAAATAGCGACATTTGCAGGCAGAGTCCATGTTGTTGTTGTCCAGATTACAAAATAGGTATTCTTTACATCTGCGCCCATAGCAGAAAGCTTGCCTAAATCATCTGTTACACGGAACTTTACATAGATAGAGTGGCACGGATCCTCAGCATACTCAATTTCAGCCTCAGCAAGCGCTGTCTCACAGTCAGGACACCAATAAACAGGCTTAAGACCTCTGTAGATATATCCCTTGCAGGCCATCTCAGAGAAGATACGGATCTGCTTTGCCTCATAGTCATGAGTAAGTGTGATATATGGGTTATTCCATTCACCTATTGCACCAAGACGCTTGAACTGTGTTCTCTGGTCGTCAATGTAGCCGAGTGCAAATTCACGGCAGATCTTTCTAAGCTCGACTTCAGAGATTGATGTAGAGTTGCCTACACCTGCCTTAGCTCTTGCTTTAAGCTCTGTAGGCAGTCCATGGGTATCCCAGCCGGGAACATACGGAGCCTTGAAGCCTGTCATATTCTTATACTTTACGATTATATCCTTGAGCACCTTATTCATTGCATGACCAAGGTGGATATTGCCGTTTGCATAGGGAGGTCCGTCATGAAGGACATAAAGAGGCTTACCCTCGTTATGCTCCATAAGCTTTTCGTATACATTTTCCTCCTCCCAACGCTTTAATGTGTCAGGCTCCGACTTAGGCAGACCTGCCCTCATCGGAAAATCTGTTTTTGGCAGATTAAGTGTGCTGTTATAATCCTGCGGCATGGGTTTTCTCTCCTCTTTCATTTATTAGATCTGTTCAGACAGGTCTATTGTTATACAAGCCGAAAATCCGACACGCTTAATGTGTCGGATATTTTTGTTCGGCAATTATATTTTTCAGCGCTTACATTCCTTTTTTCAAGGAACAATGAATTACTGTTGATCAGCTCCGGCAGCTTATACAGGATGCCGGTCGTTATGTTCTTCTCTGAACTGTTCCTCAGCTTTTGAAGAACTGAATATAACTCCGTCGTCTAATTCATCAATGCTGACGGGCTTTGGTTCGTCACTTGCATTGTTAAGGGTTTCGGCAGCTCTTACAGCAGCCATTATATCATCGGCATTGCTGTCGGTATTTTTGCTCTGCTCATAATCGCTGTAACCCTCAGGGCTGTTCTCAAATACTACCACATTGTCACCCAACAAAGTCTCTCCGTATTCTGTACTTTCGGATTCAAACTCTGCCTGTGCTCTTGTATTTGTTCTGATCTCCTCAGAGATCTCCTTTACCTTATCCTCGTCAATGAAATCAACTCTTATCTGAGTTTGTTCCTTAGCGTCCTCAACCGCCTTGTCGGCATCTTCCCTTAAAAGCTGTTCAACAGCTTCGGGAGTTGCAGGATCTGCTTCGGGATAGTTTTCATCAAGCTTTGACTGATACTGCCTGAACTCCTCTTCGCTCGGAAGGGAATTTATCAGCTTCATATGGCTTTTATACGAATCAATAAGAGCCTCTCTGAAACGGCTTACTTCAGACTGTATGCGGATAATCTCCTGCTTCTGCTGTTCGATTATCCTGTTGTTCTCATCAATGCCTGCTGCGGAACGCAGAAGTGCGCTGTTGAGTATTGTCTGGGATCTTGTCTCTGCCTCGATAAGCATAGTATATGACTTTTCCTCTGCTTCGGATACCATGCTCTTAGACTTTGTTTCTGCCTCGCTCATCATGGTTTCCGATTTTACAGACGCATCACGCACAAGCTTTTTAGCTGTTTTTTCTGCAGTTATGATAGCGTCCTGAACGCTGTCAGCCTGCTCCTCATATTTTATTACCTGTTTGTTGAGCTGTTCTATTCTGTTTTCAAGCTCCCTGTTGGAAAGCTCAAGCTGTCTGACCTTTTCGATCACACCGTCAACAAAGCGGTCAACATCCTCGACCTTATATCCGCCGAAGCCGGCTCTGCGAAAGCTTATGTTTTCTATTTCTTCAACAGTCAGCATATCATTTCTTCCTTTCTTTCTCTTGCTGCACAATTGCTGTTATACTGCAAAACGAAAGCACGAAGATCAGAAATATATGTTGTCGCTTTCTACCTCGTCCATTACATCCTCACCGGAAAGTCTTACATTGCTGGGCATAACGATATAGGTATCCTCTGCAACTCTGCTGATCTTTCCGTTATGAGCATAGGCAACACCGCTGAGGAAGTCGATTATACGCTTACCGACATCTTTATTGGTCTGCTCCATGTTGAGTATTACAGTATTTCTCTTGATGAACTCGTCAGCCATCGCCGTGATATCCTTATCAAAGGTCTCAGGCTTAAAGAGCACGAACTGCACCTTGCTGCTGTCATGCATATTTATAAGGTTGTCCGAGCTTTCGTCATGTGTTTCTTCATCATTATCAAAATCATCAGCTGCAGGCTCAGGCTGTGAAGGCTGGGGCTGCGGTGCAGCCTGCTCCTCTTCTTCCTCGCTGTAGTAATCATCGTAGTCCATATCCTCGCTGGGCTGCTTAAGCATATTTTTAAATTTTCCCATAAATCCTGCCATGTCTGTTAACTCCTCATCTGTATATTCTTGTGCCAAAAAGCTTAGAGCCTACACGGATCATATTGGCACCTGATAGTATAGCCTCTTCAAAATCATCGGACATTCCCATTGAAAGAAAGTCCATACTTACATTATCCAATGTTTTGCACGAAATGTCAATAAATAATTTATACATCTTATAAAAAAATTTGAAAACATCGGCTTTTTTGTCGCAAACAGGCGGAATTGTCATCAGTCCGCGCACCTTTATATTAGAAAGCTCTGCTGTCTGACAGAGAAGCTCCTCAAGGTTTTCCTCTAAAACACCGGATTTATTTTCTTCTCTGCCGATATTCACCTCTAAAAGCACATCGGTATTTACATTATTCTTTACTGACTGAGATGAAATCTCCTTTGCGAGCTTTAAGCTGTCGACAGACTGTATCATAGATACCTTGCCGATTATCTGACGAACCTTATTGGTCTGAAGATGACCTATAAACTGCAGCTGACAGTTATCAAGGTCGTATTCCTCATACTTTGACAAAAGCTCCTGCACCTTGTTTTCGCCGATATACTTAAGTCCCAGAGAGACCGCATAATTTATAATTGCCGGCTCAACAGTCTTTGTTGCGGCAAGGAATGTAATATCCCCGCTTTTTCTTCCTGACTCCTGTGCCGCTCTTGATATTGTCTCGGTTATTTCAAAATAATTCCGTTTTACGCTTTCAAGCCTCTCAGGAGGTCCTATTAATGATTTTTCCGTCATAAAGATTTGCCCCCTCTACAATTATCTCGTCATATATCTGTACTACTCCGATATCATCTGAGAACATCTTATCACTTGAAACCTTAAGAGCACTTATGATATAGTCCTCTCCCGAATATATCGGAATCACCTCACGGAACGCTACCTCATTGCCAATTTTTACATACACACCGGACAGCACCTTTGTTTCCTTATGTTCAGTTCCGTTTTCGTCCTCGACAGTGCGTGTAGCCTCTCTCTCATGAACGGCAGACTTCGGTATCTGTATACCGTCGTAGGTATTCAGTATAACCGATATCTTTGCTTTTCTCAGACTTGCCATTTCGGAATTCATAAACGTACCTCTGAGCACAATTACCGCATCAGAGGATTTGCTCTTCTGATTTACCGAGAACAGCTCCGCCCTTATTTTATCGCTCGAAACTATAGGAATGTCAAGCTTTATGCTGTATGCATTCTTGATCTTTATCGCATCTTCCGAGCTTACAGGAAACGCAATATACCAATAAACACCGTTTACCGTTTTTCCTATAACCTTATCGGACACCTCGACAGGCTTTATCTTGTCACCGGTCAGATCATCCGGCATTATATCCTCAAGCTGAGCCACCGTAAAAAGGTTCTCATAACCGTCCGCATCGCTCACAAAATACCCTGTGGACGGAGCGATTATTTCCTTGCTCTTTTTTCCGTCAGAAACCTTTGCGGATATTTCTTTGTATTCCTGCTTAAGCTCAGCGAGCTTATCGTTATAATCCTTGGATCTTCCTGTGATAAGCTGTCTTTCGTTTATAGAATACAGAATATCGTCCGCACAGCTTTCGGCAGAGGAAATATCTCCCGAATTGATGCCGCTGTTTGCTTTGATAAGACTATTGCTTATAATATTGTCGATCTCATCCGGAGTACGGGTAATTGCGTCCGAATTTGACTGCAGTGTTGTAAGTGCATTTATCTTTGCCATGAGTTTCTCGGCCTCCTGCTTTGTACCCGCAGAAGCAACGCTGTCGAAAATACCCGCAACAGGCTCGTTTACAGAAACCTTATCTCCGTCCCTGACCATATAGGATATAACTCCTGCGCCGTCATAGGAAATAAGCTTTTCATCATGAATGACAAATCCGTCTGCACTTATCGCATTATAGGCAATGCTTTCCTTTGCTGTTATCGTCTTTACCTGTGTAAAGCTTGCCCTGCATATAACATAGATAACATAAGCAAGCACAAGCACTGTCAGAAGCATCATAATTGCTCTTTTCAGTAATGCAGGCTTATCCATTTTTCTTCCTCCTCTCCCGTTCCTTTTCCTTTTTCATTATCAGACCTGTCCGATAACTGCTTCCTTCTGCTCAGCTTCCTCAATTATCTTTACTGCATCGCCGAGCACATCTTCACTCTTATCCACTTCTATCCATCTTATATATTCGTCACGCCTGAACCATGTTATCTGACGCTTCGCATACCTGCGTGACTCCATTTTCAGCTTTTCTGCCGCCGCTTCAAGGGTTATCCTTCCGTCAAGATAGGGCTTAAGCTCCTTATAGCCTATTGCCGCTGATGAGGTAACGCTCTTTTCCGAGGAATAGAAATCCTCCGCTTCCTTTATCAGTCCTCTTTTCAGCATGACGTCAACCCTCTTGTTTATTCTTTCATAGAGGTTCTGTCTGTCTGCAAAAGTAAGACCTATAGCTGTTACATCATAAGGTGAAGGCTCAAGCTTTGACAATGATATATGCTCGCTCATGGTTATTCCCGTTGAGCGGTATATCTCGATTGCTCTTATTATCCTCTTGCCGTCATTGGGAGAAAGCTTTTCAGCCGTTTCCGGGTCAAACTCACGAAGCTCAGAGAGCAGTACCTCTCCGCCCTCTTTTTCATATCTTTCGTTTAATTCATCACGGAGCTGCTCATCGGGTTTATCCGGTGCGAAGGTTATATTGTCTATAAGCGACCTTATATAAAGTCCGGACCCTCCGCAGAGTATCGGCATTTTGCCTCTCGATATAATATCATCGATCGCTTCTGATGCGAGCCTTACATAATCGGAAACCGAAAATGTATCGCAGGGTGAGATAAAGCTCATCAGATGATGAGGTATCCCCTGCATTTCCTCCTCTGTCGGCTTTGCGCTTGCTATCTCCATACCCTTATATATCTGCATGGAATCCGCTGAGACTATCTCGCCGTTATATTTCTTTGCAAGCTTTATTGCAAGGTCTGTCTTGCCCGATGCAGTAGGCCCTACGACGGCTATCATTCTTTTCTTTTCTTTCACTTTGTTTTTTTCACTCTCTGTCTTTGCCGCAGCTTCTGAAACATCAGATGTCACTGCGGTATTATTTGTCTTCGGTACGCTGACAGGTATTGTCCGGGAAGCGGGCTTTTCATCGGGCAGCTTTATTTTCTTATCGGCGGCGATTATGATTTTCATTGCATCTACTGCCGTTTTTATAGCGGCAGACAGGTCAAAGTCATCACCGTCAACATAGCCCTTGTTCTTTCTTTCCTGATTCCATAATGCGTGAAGAACACAGCCCACTCTGATATTCCTTGCTGCTGCAACGGTATAGAGTGCTGCCGTCTCCATTTCAGAGGCAAGCACCCCGAGCCGCTTCCATGCGCTCCATTTATTTTTCAGTCTGTATTCAACAGGCATTGTCTCGGGGCTGTGCTGACCGTAAAAGGAATCCTTGCTCTGCACAATTCCCGTATGAACACGGAAACCGTTCTTTTCGGCAGCCTCAGACAGTGCCCTGACAATACCGAAATCAGCAGCAGCAGGAAACTCAAGCGGCGCATATTCCCTTGAAGTACCCTCCATACGAACGGCTGCCGTGGGTATTATAATATCTCCGGGAATGACCCCTTCACTGATACCTCCGCAGGTACCTGTTCTTACAGCGGCTTTCAGTCCTGCTTCACACAGTTCCTCAAGAGCTATTGCAGCGGAAGGGCCTCCTATCCCTGTAGACATAACTATGACACGCTCACCGCAAAGCCTGCCGCACCATGAAGTAAATTCCCTGTTTGACGCAAGCTTTTCGGGTGACTCAAGATATGCTGCTATAAGCTTTACTCTGCCGGGGTCTCCGGGCAGGATAGCATATTTTGCACCCTGAGCCTTTGTTATTCCGATATGGAACAGCTTTTCTTCATTCACTAAAAACACCTCTGCAGTTCTGCCTCAGGTCTTATTGTGCTGTGCTGACACCATTATCATTATAAAACGGCACTCAAGGAACCGCTGAATAAATCACGCCTTATGGCTCAGCACCTGTCCTGCCTGCCCTTTTTCCGCCATCTTGCAAAAAATTCCTTGACAACCGACAGGCTGCCTGCGGTCTTTTTGCACGACCTGACAAAAAAATGCTGACGCAATACAGGCACTGAATTTAATCAGCGTTTCCTTAGTATCAGAACATACCCTTTCTTTTAAGGATAATATACATAACCAGCATAAGCACTCCTGAAAGCACTACGGGGAACCACCAATAATCATCTATCGGCAGACCCGTTACTATATTCATTCCATAGAAGCCCGATATTACCGTAGGCACGGATACGAGCAGCGTAAGAGACGCCTGTATTTTCATGATAACATTCAGGTTGTTTGAAATTATAGAAGCGAACACATCCATTGTTCCTGTCAGAATGTTAAGATGTATCGCTGCCATATCTACAGCCTGCTTTATCTCTATGAGCACATCCTCCAGAAGATCCTGATCCTCATCATAGAGCTTTATATATCTTCCTCTCATTATCTTTTCGAGGGTAAGCTCATCTGCTTTGAGAGATGATGAAAAATACACGAGTGACTTTTCTATATCAAGGAGCTGATGCAGCTCTTTATTCTGAGCGGAACGGCGAAGCTCACGCTCAATACGGTTATTTATTTTATCTATCTGCTTGAGGTACTGCAGATACTTGGTAGCCATTCTCAGCATGATATGAAGTACAAAATGCGTCTTATATGCCGTCATTACATTCTTTACAACTCCCTCTGAAAATTCGCTCAGAACGGAATTTTCACTGAGTGCTACCGTTATAACGTTCTTGTCCGTTATCATAATAGCGATAGGCATTGTGGAGTAGGTAATATTCTGATTTACCTTTTCTACCACCGGCGCGTCTATAATTATAAGAGTTGTTCCGTCCTCGCTGTCGATATGTGAGGACTCCTCTTCGTCAAGCGCTGAGCGCATAAGCTCCGGAGGTATCTTGAAGAAATCGAGCAGATACTGCACTTCTTCATCTTCGGGAGAGATGCAGTTTACCCAGCAGCCTGCCTCGTACTTTTCTATTTCCTCTATTTTTCCTTCTACAGTCTTGTAATAGCTTATCATGGCATACGCCCCTTTTCATTTACGGGCGCACAGTATCTCCCGTGCGTCCCTTTCGGTTTTATCTTTAACACATTGTTTGACATACGGATCAGGACTCACGAACGACCACCTCACAAGCTGAAAAAATCTGTACCCTCCGAAGGCGATACAGTATTATTATAATATTTTGTGCCCGAATAATCAAGACAAAATGAAGATTTAAGCGCCTTGTTTTATGTGAATTTTTCAATCCGTTATTTCTCATTTCCTACAGGGTGTTTAATTCCACATCATCATTGCCGGCACTTGAAACAGCGTGACTGTACTGCTATAATTATTTCAACATCACCATAGCGAAAGGAAAAAAAAAATGGAAATAATATCGCTGATACTAAATACAGTCATTGTCATTCTGCTTATAGTCATACTTATCACAAACAGAAACAACTCCCATGGAGGAAACACCTCCGATGATAAGCTAATGAATAAGCTCGAATCACTCGAAAACGAAACAAGAAGCTCTCAGGGACTGCTGAGGAATGAAATATCACAGAGCATGAACAGCAGCATAGGTTTTTTAGGAAAACAGCTTACTGAAAACCAGTCAGGCAGTACCGCCGCACAGAAGGAACAGCTTAAGCTTCTTTTTGCTTCACAGAGGGAACAGCTTACAGCTATGTCAGCAATGCTTTCCGAACAGGGAAAGACACTGCAAAACACTCTTGACAGAAAGCTTTCCGATACTGACAGGAGCATAAACAATCAGCTTAAGACCATTGAAACGAGACTCGGAACTCTCGAAGCCAACACCGAAGCGAAGCTTGAGAGAATAAGGGCAGCGGTAGAAGCACAGCTCAGAGCGATCCGTGAAGACAACACAAAGCAGCTTGAACAGATAAGAGGTACGGTAGACGAAAGACTTCAGAAAACGCTTGAAACAAAGATGAACGAATCCTTCCGGCTTGTAAGTGAAAGACTTGAGCAGGTATATAAGGGACTCGGAGAAATGCAGGCTGTTGCAAGAGATGTAGGAGACCTGAAAAAAGTTCTGAGCAATGTCAAGACAAGAGGAACTCTCGGAGAGGTACAGCTCGGTGCTATACTCAGAGAAATACTCGCTCCCGACCAATATCAGGAAAATGTCGCTGTTATTCCGAAAAGCTCCAACCGTGTGGAGTTCGCCTTATGCCTGCCCGGTCAGGAGGCAGACAAGACCGTATATCTGCCTGTCGACTCCAAATTCAACGGAGATGTATTTTCTCATTTGCAGGACGCTTATGAAACAGGTGATAAAGCTCTTATTTCAGCAAAGAAAAAGGAGCTTACCGATGCCGTAAAGAAATGCGCCCGTGACATCAGCGAAAAATACATCTCCCCTCCCTATACTACTCCGTTTGCAATAATGTTCCTGCCGTTTGAAGGGCTTTATGCAGAGGTTGTAAATACAAGAGGACTTGTAGAGGAGCTGCAGCGTGACTACAGAATCAATATTGCAGGACCGTCTACAATGGCCGCAATGCTCAATTCTCTGAGAATGGGTTTCCGTACACTCGCTATAGAAAGGCGAAGCGGTGAGGTATGGAACATTTTAGGAGCAGTAAAGACGGAATTCTCAAAATTCGAGGACGCACTCAGCGACACACAGGACAGACTGAGAAAAACGGAGGAAAGTCTTGAAAAGCTTGTAGGTGTGAGGACAAGACAGATTACAAGAAAGCTTGGCAGCATTGAGAAACTCGACAGCGAGACCTCACGCAGACTTATTGAACAGGATTGATATTTTTCAATGAACCGAGCGCAGGCTCCACGGAAATCAGCTTTTAAAAACCGATAGATGAGAGCGTATGAATTCCTTCTTCTATAATCCGGCTTGTATGTTTATGTTCACGGATTTAGTCGGCGGTTTCAGGAAAGGGGTATGGCAAAATTGATTTCCGTGCGCAGGCTCTGCGCAGGATTGATTTTTAGATATTGATAGTGTAAAATAGTATGTATAATGATATTGTAATGCTGCGGAGGAATATAAATGACAAAGCTTCAGTTTAGCGCCCCGTGTCTGATGGGACTTGAGGGCTTATGTGCCGATGAGCTGAAAAGGCTTGATATAGAGAATGTCAGTGCCGAAAACGGAAGAGTTCTGTTCGATGGTGACTTTTCCACTCTCGCAAGAGCAAATATATGTTCAAGATATGCCGAAAGAATACAGCTCCTTCTGGGAGAATTTCCTGTATACAGCTTTGAGGATCTGTTTCAGGGAGTAAGCAGGATCAATTGGGAGGACTTCATAACGGAAAAGGACGCTTTCCCCGTCAAAGGTCACTGTGTAAGCTCAAAACTCTCAAGTGTTCCCGATTGCCAGAAAATAATCAAAAAAGCCGCCGCAAAGCGACTCGGCTCACGGTACGCAACATCATGGCTCGAAGAAAGCGGAAGTCTTCATCAGATACAGTTCCTCATCATAAAGGACAAATGCAGCATTATGCTCGATACCACAGGTGCAGGACTTCACAAGAGAGGCTATCGTGCAAATTCCACCGAAGCTCCTATCAAAGAAACCCTCGCCGCCGCTATGGCAGACCTTTCAAGAGTCAGACCGTTCAGCACTGTTGTTGATCCGTTCTGCGGCTCTGGCACGATACTTATTGAATCAGCATTGAAGGCACTAAACATCGCACCGGGACTTAAAAGAAGCTTTTCCTCAGAAAAGTGGGCGGTAATTCCCTCATCAGTATGGGCAGCAGAAAGAGAAAGGGCTTTAGACAGTATAAGACATGATGCGGAGTTTCAGGCATTCGGCTATGACATAGACGAAAATGCAGTTGCCCTCACTCTTGAAAATGCGAAAAAAGCAGGTGTCGCCGACCGTATCCATGCCGAAAGGCTTGATATAAAAGACCTCAGTCTTGACTTTGAAAGAGCCGCTGTAATATGCAATCCGCCTTACGGAGAGAGACTGCTTGATATGCAGAAGGCTCGTGAACTGTATAAAATAATGGGCGAGAAATTCACGAAAAGACAAGGCTTCAGCTACAGCATAATAAGCCCTGATGACAGCTTTGAAGATGTATTCGGAAGACCTGCGGACAAAAGAAGAAAGCTTTATAACGGCATGATAAAATGTCAGCTTTATATGTACTTCAAAAACAACTGATAATATCATCTCCGGCAGAATGAGCTTATATCCCGTCACGGCAGAGCCGTCTCAGGATATAAGCTCTGATCATCTTCCGGAGAAAGACATTAATACCGGATATTCGGGAAAGGAGTGAAGAAAAATGAGCTTCACACATCTTCATGTACATACGGAATACAGTCTGCTTGACGGAGCCTGTAGAATCAACGAGCTTATCGCAAGGACAAAGGAGCTTGGCATGGACTCAATTGCCATAACCGACCACGGAGCTATGTACGGAGTAATAGACTTTTATAAAGCCGCTAAAAAAGAGGGAATTCACCCTGTGATCGGCTGTGAAGTATATGTTTCTCCGAGAAAGCATACCGACAGAGTTGCGGAGTATGACAGACAAAGCCGTCACCTTGTGCTTTTATGTGAGAATAACACAGGCTACCATAATCTGATAAAGCTTGATTCCCTTGCATGGACTGAGGGCTTCTACAATAAACCGAGAGTAGACCTTGAACAGCTTGAACAGTACCATGAAGGGCTGATAGCTCTTTCAGCCTGCCTTGCAGGCGATATACCGAGAGCGCTTTTAAACGGCGACTACGAAGGCGCAAAAAAATATGCCCTCGAATACAAGAGAATATTCGGAGAAAATAATTTCTTTATAGAGTTGCAGGATCACGGAATAGATGAGCAAAAGAGAATAAATCCCTATCTGATAAAGCTCTCACAGGAATGTGATATCCCCCTTGCGGTGACTAACGACTGTCATTATATCCGCCGTGAGGACAGTAAGGTACAGGAAATACTTATCAATATCCAGACCAATACGACAGAGGATTCCGAAAAAGCATTGAAATTTCCTACAGATGAGTTCTACGTCAAATCCGAGCAGGAAATGCGTTCGCTCTTTCCCTCTTATCCCGAAGTCTTTGACAATACCTCAAAGATAGCTCAGCGCTGCAATGTAGAATTTGAATTCGGCAAGCTCAAGCTGCCTCATTTTGATGTTCCTGACGGACGTGACCATACGGAATATTTCCGTGAGGAATGCTATAAGGGATTATACAGACATTACGGTGAAAATCCCGACAAAGCCCTTATCGACCGTCTTGAATATGAGATCAGCACCATTTCTTCAATGGGCTACGTTGACTATTATCTTATAGTAAACGACTATGTCGGCTATGCCAAGAGAAACGGCATACCTGTCGGTGCCGGAAGAGGATCGGGCGCAGGCAGTCTTGCAGCCTACTGTATAGGTATCACGGGTATTGACCCGATAAAATACGACCTGCTTTTTGAAAGATTCCTCAATCCTGAAAGAGTAAGTATGCCCGACTTCGATGTCGACTTCTGCAAGGACAGACGGCAGGAGGTAATAGACTATGTTATCCGAAAGTACGGAAGCGACCATGTATCTCAGATAGCAGCCTTTGCAACAATGGCCGCAAGAGGAGCTGTCCGTGATGTCGGAAGAGCTTTAGGGCTGCCTTATGCGCTTTGCGACAAAACAGCCAAGCTTATTCCGACAGACCTCGGAATGACTATAGAAAAGGCTCTTACAGTTTCAGCTCCCCTGAAAGCACTTTACAATGAGGACGCTGACGCAAAAAGGCTCATCGACACCGCATTGAAGCTTGAGGGTATGCCTAAATACACCACAACACACGCAGCAGGAGTAGTTATAACCGAGAATCCCGTCAGCGATTATGTTCCGCTTGCAAAAAACGGAAACGCTACCGTTACACAGTTTACTATGACCACCCTTGATGAGTTAGGACTGCTGAAAATGGACTTTCTCGGTCTGAGAAACCTTACCGTTCTGAACGATGCACAGCAGGCAATAAGAAAAAGCCGCCCCGGTTTTGATATAGAAAAAATACCCGATGACGACAAAGAGGTCTACGACTTCTTCTCGACAGGAAATACAGAGGGTGTTTTTCAATTTGAATCGGCAGGCATGAAAAATGTTCTTACTCAGCTTAAGCCCGAAAACCTTGAGGACATTATAGCCGTTATTTCGCTCTACCGCCCGGGTCCTATGGACTCAATACCAAGATACATAGAAAACCGCCATCACCCGGAAAAAGTAACCTATAAGCATCCTCTGCTCGAGCCGATACTGAAAGTCACATACGGCTGTATCGTATATCAGGAGCAGGTAATGCAGATATTCCGTTCTCTTGCAGGCTATTCTCTCGGAAGGGCGGATATAGTCCGCAGAGCCATGTCGAAAAAGAAAAAGAGCGTCATGGAGGAAGAACGGCGTGTATTCATTTACGGTCTTGACGATGAGGCAGGAAATGTCATTGTCGAAGGCTGCATACGCAGAGGAGTGTCCGAAGGCATAGCAAAGGAAATATATTCCGAAATGGAAAGCTTTGCTTCATACGCCTTCAATAAGTCCCACGCAGCCTGCTATGCACTTATATCATATCAGACAGCCTATCTCAAATACCATTATCCGTGCGAATACCTTGCAGCCCTTCTTACAAGTGTGCTTGACAACTCAGGCAAGGTAGCCGTATATATAGACGAATGCACACGCTGCGGAATCAAGGTAACACCGCCTAATGTAAACACAAGTGAGCTTGGATTTACCGTACACGGAAACAAAATAAGCTTTGGTCTTATGGCAATAAAAAATCTCGGCAGAGGGCTTATTGAAAAAATACTTCGTGAAAGACGCTTCGGGCAGTTTACATCATTCTATGATTTCTGCAGAAGGGTATACGGCAGTGAACTTAACAAAAGGGCACTCGAAAGCCTGATAAAGAGCGGTGCTCTTGACGGGCTTGGAGCTAACAGAAGGCAGATGGTAATGTTCACCGACACGATAATGGATTTTATAAGTGCCGAAAAGAGCCGTACAATAAGCGGTCAGCTTGACCTTTTCAGTATGTCTGACGATGACAGATCAGGAGAGCCTGCAATGCCTGCCGTACCTGAATATCCGGTTGCAGAGCTGCTTGAAATGGAGAAGGCCTGTGCAGGTCTTTACCTTACAGGACATCCACTGTCGGAGTATGACGAAGTTATCTCCGCTGTTCATGCAGACAGAATAAATGATATACTTGATGACGAGAACAGCAGCTACTATGACGGACGGAAGGCAGATATTTTCGCAATAATCCGCCGTGTCAAGCTCAAATCCACAAGGAACGGCCAGCAAATGGCATTTGTAGATATCGAAGACAAATACGGCACAATGGAAATGATAGTATTCCCGAACACACTGATAAAATACGGCGGTCTTTTGCAGGACGGGGCTATTCTCCGCATAAAGGGCAGTATCAGCACCCGTGAAGAGGAGGATAAAAAACTGATATGCGATGAGCTTCAGACTGCTCCAAAGCAGCTTTCTCAGATAAAGGACGAGCTTTCAAAAAGCAAATCCTCTCAAAAGCCATCTCCGAGCAGCACACACAAAATGCAGAAGGGACTTTATCTGCGTGTACCCGATGCTGACAGCACAGAGTATATCCGTGCAAAGCAGGTAACGGATATATTTGACGGTGTCACTCCGCTGCTGATATATTTTACAAAGACCAACACACTCTGGCACACACCATCGTCAATGTCGGTAGATGCAAACCCCGTAATGATAAATGAGCTTAAAAAACGCATCGGCGACGGAAACGTAAAGCTTGTAATGTAGCAGTGAAATTATCAGGATAAACATAAAGGTTTTGGTTTTATAGTGCTTGAATAAAGAATAAGAGTATGTTATAATAGCTGTGTGAGGTCGATGTAAAAGCTTCGTGCTGTACAAAGACCTGAATAATTATTATAACATCGGTTTTTCTGACACAAAAGGAAGGCATAGCTTTTCCTGATGCGGAAGGGTAAACAAAGCACGAATGCTAAGACGCACCCTTCTCGGGTGCGCCTTTTTTGCTGTCTTAAAAACCTGTTTCTAAGGAGGAAACAGCAATGGAAGAAAAAGTATCTATCATCGGCATAATCGTCGAAAACGTAGCTTCCGCCGATAAGCTCAATGCACTGCTGCATGAATACGGCAGTTATATCATCGGCAGAATGGGTATCCCCTACCCGAAAAAAGATGTCAACATCATCAGCATAGCTCTTGATGCTCCGGTAGACATCATCAACACCCTCTCGGGAAAAATCGGTCAGCTTGACGGTGTAAGCTCCAAGGTAGTCTGTTCAAAGGCATGACAGCTATGAAGTCACTTATAGACAAGCTTGAAAAAAACTCTGTCCTGTCAGCAGAGGAATACACACAGCTAATTAAAAGCTTTACGGAAGATGATGCACAGTATCTTTTTGATAAAGCGAAAAAAATAAGGGAAAAATACTATGGTCACGACATTTATATAAGAGGACTTATAGAATTCACCAATTACTGCAAAAACGACTGTCTTTACTGCGGAATACGATGCAGCAATAAAAACACTGAGCGCTACAGACTGTCTAAGGAGGAAATACTTGACTGTTGTAAAAAGGGCTATGCTCTCTCCTTTCGCACCTTTGTACTGCAGGGCGGTGAGGACCCTTATTATACAACGGACAGAATGACCGATATAATAAGCAGCATAAAAAAGCTTTTTCCCGATTGTGCGGTAACACTTTCCTTAGGTGAAAAAAGCTATGAGGAATACAAGGCATATTTTGATGCAGGAGCAGACCGTTATCTGCTCCGTCATGAGACCGCCGATAATGAGCATTACAGAATGCTCCATCCTGAAACCATGTCTCCCGAAAACAGAAAAAGATGTCTTAAAGACCTGAAAAGCATAGGCTTTCAGACGGGCTGCGGATTTATGGTCGGCTCACCTTATCAGACTGCCGAAAATCTTGCGGAGGATATGCTTTTCATTAAGGAGCTAAGACCCGACATGGTCGGTATAGGTCCGTTTATTCCTGCAAAAAATACACCCTTTGAGGTCAGAAAAAGCGGTACTCTCGGACTGACGCTTTTTATGCTCGGTCTTACAAGGCTTACACTGCCCGATGTACTTCTTCCTGCAACAACCGCTCTCGGAACGATTCACCCTCTCGGAAGAGAAAAAGGAATCCTTGCAGGAGCAAATGTCGTTATGCCTAATCTCTCCCCTGTATCAGTAAGAAAAAAATATCTTCTCTATGACAATAAAATATGCACAGGCGATGAAGCAGCAGAATGCAGGAACTGTCTGCAGATGCGTATGAAATCTATAGGCTGCAGTATTGCTGTCAGCCGCGGCGATCATATCGTTAAACAAGGAGCCAAGCTCTAACAAGCTCGCTTGATCGGAGCGAGTGACGCAGTCAACAGACGTCGGGGAGCTTTCGCTCCTGCGGACGCCGGTGGGATCATAACCCGCCATCGACGTCTGTTATAAATTAATTAATGAAAGGATAAACAATAATGAAATACGATCCGAAATCCCTCAAAGCAGAGGAATTCATCAACCACGAGGAAATACTTGCCACGCTCGAATATGCCGAGCAGAACAAGCACAACAGAGAGCTTATAGAGCAGATACTTGAAAAGGCTGCTCCGAGAAAAACAGGCAGAGGAGTAGAATGTGCAGGACTGAGTCATCGTGAAGCAAGCGTTCTTCTTGCCTGTGATATTCCGGAGCTTACCGAAAAAATGTATGAACTTGCAAGAAAGATAAAGGAAGCATTCTACGGCAACCGTATAGTTATGTTTGCTCCGCTCTATCTCTCAAACTACTGTGTAAATAAGTGCGTATACTGTCCCTATCACTACCAGAATACCGACATTCCGAGAAAAAAGCTTACTCAGGAGGAGGTAAAGCAGGAGGTAATTGCACTTCAGGACATGGGACATAAACGTCTTGCAATAGAGAGCGGTGAGGACCCTGTAAACAATCCTATCGAATACATTCTTGAGTGCATCAAGACAATATACAGCGTCCAGCATAAGAACGGCGCTATCAGAAGAGTAAACGTAAACATTGCCGCCACAACGGTTGAAAACTACAGAAAGCTCAAGGAAGCAGGCATCGGAACATATATTCTGTTTCAGGAGACCTACCACAAGGAAAGCTATGAAAAGCTTCATCCGGCAGGACCTAAGCATAACTATGCTTATCATACCGAAGCTATGGACAGAGCAATGGAGGGCGGAATTGACGACGTAGGTCTCGGAGTCCTCTTTGGTCTTGAGCTTTACAAGTATGAATTTGCAGGCATACTCATGCACGCAGAACACCTTGAAGCAGTTCACGGTGTAGGTCCTCATACAATCAGCGTGCCGAGAATAAAGCGTGCCGCAGACATTGATCCTACAGTATTTGACAATGGAATAGACGATGACACATTTGCAAAGATCATCGCCTGCATAAGAATTGCGGTTCCGTATACAGGCATGATAATTTCAACAAGAGAAAGCGAACAGTGCCGTGATAAGGTAATGGGACTTGGCATTTCTCAGATCTCAGGCGGCTCAAGAACATCAGTCGGCGGATATGCAGGCTATTCTTCTGATGAAAGGCCGCACGATACCGAACAGTTTGACGTATCCGACCAGCGTTCACTTGACGAGGTAGTACGCTGGCTCATGGAGAAGGGATATATCCCGTCATTCTGTACAGCCTGCTACCGTGAAGGCAGAACAGGCGACCGCTTTATGGCTCTGTGCAAGGTAGGACAGATACAGAACTGCTGTCACCCGAACGCACTCATGACGCTGCAGGAGTTCCTGACAGACTATGCGTCTCCCGAAACAAAGAAGATCGGTGAAGAGCTTATCGCCCGTGAGATACTGAACGTTCCCGATGAAAAGCGCCGTCAGAAGGCAATGAACTATCTTGAAGAAATAAAGACAGTCGGAAAGCGTGACTTCCGCTTCTGATAATATCAGAATAAAAGCGCAGCCTTGGAACGGGGTAAATTGCCAAAATCTTCTTAATTTATTACGGAATGGAAGTGAATTACAATGAGCCTTAACAATACACCCTCCGCCGAAAGACTGCACATTGCCTTTTTCGGCAGAAGAAACGCAGGAAAATCAAGTGTCGTAAATGCAGTAACAGGACAGCAGCTTGCAATTGTCTCAGATGTTCTCGGCACTACTACCGATCCCGTACTGAAAGCAATGGAGCTTCTGCCGCTCGGCCCTGTTGTCATAATAGACACACCCGGCATTGACGATACGGGAGAGCTTGGCGCACTGAGGGTAAAACGAAGCTATCAGATGCTCAACAAGACGGATATAGCCGTTTTAGTCGTAGACTCTGCTCTCGGACTGACACCTGAGGATAAAGCACTTCTTGAAAGGATACACCAGAAAAACATTCCCTGTATAACAGTCTACAATAAATCAGACATAACACCGCCCCATACCGTTTCCGATAACGAAATATGCGTAAGCGCAAAAACAGGAATGAATATCCATGAGCTGAAAGAGCTTATCGCAGCACAGGCAAAGGGACATGAAAACACCAGACATATCGTATCGGATATGCTTAAACCAGATGATATAGTTATTCTTGTAGTGCCTATTGACAGTGCCGCACCAAAAGGAAGGCTTATCCTCCCACAGCAGCAGACTATAAGAGATATTATAGATAATCACTCGGTATGCATGGTAACTCAGCCGTCAGAGCTTGCAATGACACTTAAAGCCCTGTCACGAAAGCCTGAGATGGTAATAACTGACAGTCAGGCATTTGCCGAAGTAAGCAGGCTCGTACCTGATGATATTACTCTCACCTCATTTTCAATTCTTTTTGCTAATTACAAGGGTGATCTCAGACTTGCGGTATCGGGTGTAACGGCACTGAACAGCCTGAATGACGGAGATACCATACTCATGGCAGAGGGCTGTACTCATCATCGTCAGTGTGACGATATCGGCACGGTAAAAATTCCGGGACTTATAAGGAAATACAGCGGCAAGGATATAAACTTTGTCTGGACATCAGGCACTGAGTTTGCAGATGATCTTAAAAAATACAAGCTCATAATTCACTGCGGCGGCTGTATGCTCAATGAGCGTGAGATGAAGTACCGTCTGAAATGCGCCGAGGACGAAGGTGTGCCTATCACAAATTACGGCACTGCAATAGCCCTTATGAACGGAATACTTAAACGCAGTCTTGCACCGTTCCCCGACATACAGAATTTATTATAATAAATCAAAAAATCAGGCACGGCAATCTGAAAAAGAGCCGTGCCTGATTTTTATTTGTTAATTAAACAAGGAGCAAAGCTCCAACAAGCTCGCTTGATTGGAGCGAGCGACGCCGTCAACAGACGTCGGG